>JAJZCJ010000086.1 GCA_021846145.1 Bacillota bacterium | reverse complement strand
TGGTTACGCTCTCCCAGTTGCCGCAATGAAAAAGAAATCGCTGCGCAATTTGGCGCTGATCGACCGGGCATTGTCGCTGGAACCCTCGTCGCCCCAGCTAACATACTACCAGTATCAACGAGGAAAGAGTCTGGATCAATTACAACGTCATGCGGAGGCGCTGCAAAGTTACGCAGAAGCGTTGAAGCGAGGTGCGGTTGCTTATCCCTTTTACCCGGAACTGATGATGGCGTATCTTTATGATCTAAAGCGCAGTGGGGATCAAACTACGCTTTGGGATGTTGTGGGCAAGGCGCTTTCGCAGTTGCCTGATTATCCTGACTTATACTTTTTTATCGGCATTGCGCTGATTCAGTTACAGGTCCCGAACCTTGACATGATCCAGCAGGCTTTTGAGACTTGCCTAGCACTTGGCGACAAATCGGACAAGTATCCCACGGTGATCGGCACTGGTTCCTTTCTTGCCGCTTATAACTTAGGTGCTTTTTATGAGAGTCAGCAAGACACCGCGCGCGCGCGATCCTATTATGAAATGGCCGCAATGGCTGGCTATACACCTGCTAAGGCGCGACTCGCCACACTTTTGCACTAATGTTGGTATCGATTATTGGAGGTCACCCTGGATGTTAATTTCTGCTTGCCTAATTGCTAAAAACGAGGCGCTGACGTTGCCAAAGTGCCTAGAATCGCTGCAAGGCGTCGCGGATGAAATCATCCTAGTCGATACTGGTTCCACTGATTCCACCATCGAGATTGCTGAGTCTTTCGGGTGCAAAGTGTTTCACTACGAGTGGACCAATGACTTTGCCGCTGCAAGAAATGAAGCTCTTCGCCATGCGCAAGGCGAGTTTATGCTGACCATTGACGCCGATGAATTTATCGAAGAGACGCATAAGCAAAAAATTCGCGATTTCCTTGCCGCCACCGATGCGGAAGGCATTTTTATCACGGTGAAAAACTACTTAGGCTCGCTATCCAATCTTACGTCGGTCATGGGCATTCGCGTGATGCGGATATTTCGGCGCGGCCATTTTTACAGTGGCACTATTCATGAGCAGGTGGCTGACTCTGTCGCCCGCACCAAACGCCCCATCACCTCGCTCGACGTGGAATTTCACCACCTTGGCTATACGACGGAATTTCTCAAAAATCGCGGCAAATCTACGCGCAACACGGAGTTGTTAGAAGAAGAACTGGCAAATGAGCCGGATAATTTATTTCAACGATCAAACCTGATCGCCGAATACGTCTTGCAACGCGATTGGCCCAAATGCATCGATCTTGCCAAGGACACTTGGAACATGATTCGCAAGACACCGCCCCAAACCTGGGTCAACTTCACTCCGCGCATTGTGATGAATTTGCTGCATGCGCTCTGGGAATCAGGCAAAAAAGAAGAGGCCACAAAACTAGCCAAAGAAGCTGTCGCCTACTTCCCCTGGTTTACTGACATGAAAAAACGCTACGCCAACATGCTCGCAGACACGAATCACCTGCGCGAATCTGTACAAGTATTGATGGAGTGTCGGCAACAAGGAGATACCAAATCCGGCCTGATCGAATTTTTGGAAGGCACCGGGACGTACCTTGCCGCTTTCGATCTTGGCGTCGTCTGGACATGGCTTGGCGACGAGTTGAACGCGAGGCGGTGGTTTTTGCAAGCTTTCCAGGAGAATCCCAGCTTGGATCAAACGATTATCCCGATTGTGGCACTCGCTCCCAATGACCCGGAATTTCTCTATGAACACTTTGAAAAGCGGCTTGTTCGCCCCGCAGCCTATGAAAATTACACAGAAACCTACGTGGCCATGGGTTACGCACAGGCGGAATCCGTCATTGAGCGAATGGAACAGAAGTTTGGCATATCCGAGTCCACCCTGCGTTCACGCATGGCATTATTGAGCCAGCAAGACCCAGTCGCGCTAGAAGCCTTTGTTGATCAGACCCACGCCGAACTTGCCGAAGTGTTATATGGTATTTTCTTAATCAATCTGGGTGATGACGAAAAAGGTAGGGCACACTGGCAACAAGCTGGCGTCAGAGGGCAGTATCTATTAAAAGCCCATGAACTCTTAAGTGTCAGCAAAGCGCACCAGTGGGGTTCCCAGCTGCTCCTGCGCGAGTTCATTGCCATGAGAGCGGGTCAGATACTAAAGGATTGGCTACCCAGTGCCTCTGATTTGCACCAAGTGTGGATCAATTTGACGTTTTCTCCGTTGCGAGGCATCTTAGAAGAGATAGAATGGCCAGGGCGAACTGTCCATGAATGTGAAAAAAACGCACTTCACTACTTAAAGCTGCAAGAATCCAAAAAAGTGAAGTCATGGCTAAAAAAAGCCCATGCTTTCGAGCCAACAGTGACCCAAGTGATCATCGAAACCAACTTGGCTCACCTCAGACAAGACCTGAAACTAGTGCGCAAAACACTCTACGAAGGAAAAATGCAATTCCCAGACTCAGAACTAATACAACACCTTTCGTCCCTCGTGCATGTCAAGCAAGATCCTGTGCAACTGAGTCAGCAAATGATGCGAAAACCTTAATCACTCCTGATTTCGTTGTGAATAATAGCCGCCTTTGTTTTTTTGCGACTTGGCCAGTGAATCCTTGAGATCTTGTACGGTGTTCACTAAACTTTTTAAACAGTCGGAACAATACTTGCCTGTTTGTATCGGTTTGCCACACTCCGCACACGGATACGTCATCTTCTTGGATGCGATCAGGCGCCCATCGCGCAAAAACTTCACCACCAATTCCTCATCAACGCCAAGCTCCTCCACTACTTCTGGAATCCCTGCATTTTCATGAGTGCGCAAAAACAGCTTAATCTCATCAAAAGTTGCTTCTTCCTTGCGCATGCAATCTGGGCATATATCGGATGTTGTTTTTTGGAAAATTCTACCGCACCGTTTACAATTGGCAATCGACACTCCAATTCCCCCACTCCACATCGTTCTCTATGTATTATACAGTCTTTTATCTCAAATTCGAATACTATCGATTTATCGAGCCACCGTCAATACGTGGACAGCTACAGCGCCGTGATGGTATAGCACCTCTGCGCAAGCATCTGCAGTACTTCCCGTCGTCAACACATCATCTACTAATACCACCGTCTGTCCAGCAATCGGGTTAGGGTCAGGATGCATTTGACGGTAACGAGGCAAATAACGCACACGAGTCGGTACCGCTAGCGCTGCAAATGGATTTTGCCCCTCATACTTGCGATCCTTACGATTGTGTGTGGTTTGACTTGCGCTTGGCAGCGCTCGTTGCAATATGTCCACGTACGGAAGCTTAAGCGCCTTACTCATGTATTTTGCGAGTTCTTCGGCCTGATTGAAGCCGCGATTAGCTTGCTTGGTTGCATGCATAGGCACAGGTACCACGCGCACTTCCCGATCATCTCCATAATAACGAAGATAAGTCTCGGTAATCCACTCCCCCAAAATCGGGAGCAATTTCGTATTGCCTTGATACTTATAACCTTTAATCGCATCCTCAATGGTACCATGATACCTGCCATACGCCCGCGCAGAAAAGAATAAATGCTCACTCCTCTGGCATTCCTGACAAATTGGACCTGCATCCGGTCGGCCGCATGTGCGACAAACGCCACCCATGATCTCTGCCACATTCGCTTGACAACGAGCACATAGATGCACCCGTGACCAACCTTTAGGCTCATGCGAAAACGGAAAGTCACAAAGCGGACAGTGAGCTGGCTCAGGAAACAATAAATCAATCATACGGCCAAGCCAGGGATGATTAACTTTGCCTTGTGTCCCTACGTCCAATTGCCGAGCTAATCTCTCCTGTGAACTTGGTGGTGGTGATGTGCGTGCCATGTAACCCCCTCCTTCTTAATAATGTACAAAGCAGTCCTGTAATGAAGTAATTTGAGGTTTGCTAGAATAAAAGACATCCTGGTATCGTGGTAGTTGTCCAAACAAACACGAATCGCAGGAGGTTGAAGCAATCATGGCAAAGAATGTGAACGCCAAAATTCAACGCATCACGGAAAAGGAAATCTGACCTTGAACTACTCCCGCTTACGCTTCGCTTAGAAGCGGGAGATTCCATTTTGAGCCGTTCAAGAAGCTCCATGGTGTGCGTACTAGCAGAACACTTCCGATGCACTCATACTCAGTCTAGGCTCAGACGGAGGTGGAGCATCAGATGCCAAAACAGACAGGAGTCCCTGCGTTGTCCCACACACCCGTCGAGTAGAAGGCGTGAACCTTAATACCCGACGCTCTCCTCGTAAAAAACCGCCAATGCGCCCAGTGATGCCGACCAGCTATCTTCTCCGGTAGCCGTGAGGACATCATTGGTGGCAGTTTCTCTTTGAAACCCATGCCGCGCCTTGCAATCGTATACGCAGCACTTTGGTGAATTGAAATGCCTAATCGTTTCATGTATTTCATTTTGCCAATTTGACTGGTATAGGCTGGATTGACGTGGAATACAGCAACACCCCTCTTTGCGGCACGGCTTTCAATGGCACTGATGAACTTGCGGTACGCGAACATCGAAAGTTTGCGGTTACGTTTGCGCGAACCATAAGGCGATTCTGCTTTTGATACGGTGGTGTCCAGCTTTTCAAGAACGATAGGTTTTTTTATCTTGACCGCTATATCGACTAAGCGAATGACAAGTGCTTCAATGATCTTGTCGTTCTGTCCGGATGTCTTACACTCTAAGTCAAAATCGTAAATCCATGACTTGATGAGTTGACCTTTGCTGTTCACGTTTGCCATCGCTAGGTGGTCATCGTTGATGTCTACTCCAATGACACCAATTGTTTTGCTATAGTTGCCGACTGGTGCGGGTGCCACGTCTAGCAAACATTGGACAATATAATACTCGCCGTGAGCGTCAATGCGCCATGCCATCGATTGACCATTCTCTAGCCGCTCTTTGGTACGACGTTGTAATTGCGCAGCGATGGCCTGCGTGATCACGTCACCGCCGTAGGGGAAAGTAACGTTGGCGATGACTTGCTCCACCCCATCATTTGTCGTCCAGGATAAAGTTTGCTTTTCCGGTTCGTAGCGCACCACAAAGTTACCGTTTTTAGAATCCTTACGACCGCTTAACGTCATGCTGCTGTATCGCCTGTGGTCGAACTCCTGCTTCCATTCGTCGTGATTTTTGCGATACTTTTTGACGGTATGCTGTTGGCGGTAGAAGTTTTTCGTGCCATAAACAACACCCGATTGCTTGGTTAGCATCTGTTGTAACTTTTCTTGTTTGCGTTGCAGCTTGAACCTCAGTTGCCCAATCCGTGCTTTTAAGTGTTTGATCTGCGGATCAACATACTGATGCTCAAACAGATAAGCGTTGTCATAGATGATTTCTTCTTTGCCACGTTTGACGATATACTTGCCATCCACCATACGTTCAGGTGCCCGTTTGGTGATTTTTGGCTTGCCTTTCACACACGACGCTTTTACCTTAAGTAGCTTATCTAACGACTTAACTGTATCCTTGATCTTCTTCTCGGTGGCTTTGATCTGCGCTTTCGTGGTTTCGGTATTCAGTTTTGCCAGCTCTTTTTGCCCCTTGAGTGTTTCAGCAGCCGTTTTGACAGCATCGCGTGCATAGTAACTAGATAACCCAAACTGATCTTGCACTTGCAGGTAGTCACTTAGTTTAGGATCACCTAATTGTTGGCGTTCTCGACGTAATAGAGACTGGTACGCATAATGTTTTCCACGATTGAACAGAAGCAAACTTTCCGCAATGGCGTTGACGACTTCCAATGATAGCGTCGTTTTGTATATGCGGTTACTACGATATGCTTTCATCATCTGCCGTCCACTCCTTTTGCAAACTATAATAGATACATACAAACTAACATTTGCGTATAGCATAACATAAATAGTTTGTTTACACAAGCGTTTTATTTGCATAAACGAATTACAATCTGTTATAATCATATTCAAATGGAGGAATGCAAATCATGATTATTTATGCACCGCTATGGGCGACCATGAACCGTAGAGGAAAAACAAAGAAAGACTTAAAAGTGCATCTGCAATTTTCCTCGTCTACCGTTGCGAAATTATCGTCCAATACACCAGTTCGCTTCGATATTCTTGATAAGTTATGTGAATACCTGAACTGCCAACCTGCCGATATTATTGAGTACGTGTCCAAGCAAAACTGATGCCTATCCCCCACCTTCGCTTAGAGGTGGGTGTATGCGGCTTGGGATGGGTGATCAAACATAGCAGAGTATTATTCAGTTGGTGATATAATGTATATAATTATACTTTAAGGTATCTCGAAGGAGGGATGGATCATGCCAGAGTTGCTGCGCCCCACTGTCGACTTCGTCTTCAAACGTATCTTCGGTGATGAGCGTAACAAAGACGTGCTGGTGGATTTTCTTAACTCTATCTTCGAATCCGCCCATCGTCCATTGATTGAATCCGTCGAAATTCTGAATCCGTTTATTGACAAAGAAGCGCTGACCGATAAAATGTCCGTGCTGGATATTCGTGCACGAACCGAATCGAAGGCCTTGGTCAATGTCGAAATCCAATTGTTAAACGCAGGCGATATGCCCAAACGCACCTTGTTTTATTGATCACGACTATATACAGAACAATTGGAAGAGGGCGATCCGTACCGGTCGCTGCAACGAACGATCGCCGTGAATATTCTCGATACCAATATCATTGAGAATTCACAGTACCACAATATTTATCATGTTCGTGAGGATACGACTGGAGAATGGTTAACTGACGCACTGGAAATTCACTTCTTAGAGTTGCGTAAACTCAGAGAATCCGCGCAAGGCATTACGCGCCGTCTCGTGCGTTGGATGTTGTTTTTATCGGCACGAACCAAAGAACAGATGAATGACTTAGCAAGGGAGGAACCGATGATGGCAAAAGCATTGACCACGCTAGAATTTTTAAGTCAGGATGACCAAGCGCGCCACCTGTATGAGGCGAGGCAAAAAGCTCTCCATGATTACGCGTCTGCCGTCGAGTATGCCAAAGAACAAGGCATCCAAGAGAAGGCGCTGGAGATTGCTCGCGCCATGTTGGCCAAAGGGTTGGACATCAAAACCATCGAAGAAATTACCCAACTCCCCATCACCACCATCGAAATGCTACGAAGCGAAGGGCATTAAGACCGCACCACAGCACGGCGGAGAAAGGGTGAGAGCAGCGCATTCGTTGCCTCTCGCCCCAGTCCCCAATGGCCACATCAAAAAAATGCCCCTATACGTCTTCTTCCGCCGTCACCCCTAGGTTTGCCACATCAAAAAAGAAGCGGCTGCCTTGATTCACCTGTGAGCTTACCCCCACATGGCCACCGTGCGCTTCCACCAGGTGCCTGACGATCGATAGACCCAGTCCCGTCCCTCCAGATTGACGGCTGCGCGCCTTATCCACGCGATAAAAACGTTCAAATACTCGACTGATATCCGCCGCAGGAATGCCCACTCCCGTATCCTCCACAGCAAACACCAAACGATCATCCCTTCGCCCCACAGACAGTGTGATCTTGCCACCAGCGGGTGTGAATTGCAAAGCATTACTTACTAGGTTCATCAAAATTTGCTGCAACCGATCCCCATCGACATACGCTAGCCATTCCCCGTCACCATTTACCTCATAAGTAAGCTGGACGCCTGCCTCATGTGCCTGAAACAAATTGATATCCACGATTTTTTGTAGCAGCCATTCTGCGTCTACAGGCCCTAAATGTAGCTCGATTTGCTTTGCCTCAATCCGCGACAAATCAAGCAAATCTTCCACCAAACGCCCCAGCCGATCCGCTTCTTCTCTCATGATCTCAATAAATTGCATCGCCGTTGGCTGATCACTAAGCGCTCCGTCCAGCAACGTTTCTGCAAACCCTTTTAACGCGGTGATGGGCGTCCTCAACTCATGGCTCACGTTTGCCACAAAGTCACTGCGCATGTGCTCCAACCGTTTCCACTCGGTAACGTCATGCAGCAGCACCACCGCACCTGCAAGGCCACCACTAGACTGTCGAATCGGCGTCACGTGCGCCTCAATCGTCATCTCCTTGGGCTTGTGCAGTTGCACTTCTCGCTTTTGCACTTCGCCGCCGATAATCGCTTCATCCACTAACGAAGATAGTCCATAATGATGACCTGCCTCCCAATGCCACCTGCCGACAATTTCCGCTTCGCTGATGCCAAGCAGTTCCTCTGTCGCATGATTGACCAGGATAATCCTGCCCACCTTATCAATCACGATCACACCGCTGACCAAATGACTCATGATGCTAATTAGCTTACTGCGTTCTTGCAGCGTCTCATCCTTTGCCGTCTCCAACTCGTCAGCTATTCCACGCGTCACCGCATGGCTACGTCCAAGGCGCATCATCAACACCACGCTGCTGCCTAAAAACACAATGGCCAGCACGGCGACTATTGGCCCGAACACGCTCCACCCCATACCATTACACTCCCCGTACGAACTTGTACCCTACACCGCGAACGGTCTTGATGTAACGAGGCAGTTTCGGATCATCCTCAATCTTGTCACGCAAATGACTAATATGCACATCCACCAAGCGCGTGTCTCCCGCATACTCGTACCCCCACACGCGATCCAGCAACTGATCACGGCTAACCACGATGTCCATATTTTTCAACAAATAATGAAGCAAATCGAACTCCCTCGGCGTTAATTCGATCACTTCCCCGCGCACCATCACCTCATAACTCTCTGGGTCCAATTGCACATCACCGACACTAAAGCGCGCCACTTCATTCGTACGCGCAGGACTCTCATCCGATTTTCTTCGTAGTACCGCGCGCACCCTCGCCACTAATTCCCGCGGACTAAATGGCTTGGTCACATAATCGTCCGCTCCGATTTCCAGACCCAGCACGCGATCAATCTCTTCCCCGCGCGCAGTCAGCATGATAATCGGCAACTTGGATTTCTCCTGGCGCAACCTTTTACACACTTCCATCCCGCTGAGGCCAGGCAGCATCAAATCCAGCACCAACAAATCCACATTCCCATGCGCCAATTCTAGCGCATGATTGCCGTTGTCCGTTGTCACCACAACAAATCCCGCCTGCACCAAGTTGTACTCCACCAACTTGCGAATAGACTCTTCATCGTCAACCACTAATACTCTTTCGCTCATCCCGTGTCACCGCTTCCCTTTAGGCGATCTGCGAGGTGTGTATACCTTCGCATCGCGTCCACTTTGCGCACCGCAAGTTCTAGTGCCGATTTTTGCCCGACCACGACCAACAACGATCTCGCTCTTGTCATGGCAGTATAAAAAAGTTGTCGATAGAGCATCACCGCATGCTCACGTAGGAGCGGCAGCACCACACATGGGTACTCACTGCCCTGACTCTTGTGCACTGACACCGCATAGGCGTGCACGATCTGACTCAAGTCTCCCCGCTCCAGCCATACCTCGCGAAGACTATCGCCCACTCCAAATTGCACAGCCATACGCTCCTCCGCTATTGCCGTAATAATGCCCACATCGCCATTAAAAATTTCCCGTTCATAATCATTTTTGACATTCATAATTTTATCACTGACATAAAATATTCGCCCACCACTCGTCAACTTGGGGCCTTCCTGTTTGGTCAGTCGGGTACTGAGCAACTCATTAAGATGATCAATCCCACACCTGCCCTTGCGCATTGGAGACAGCACCTGCACGTCACGTTTGGCGTCCACCCCTAAATAACGCGGCAAGCGATCGGCAGCCAAATCGGCCACCATATTCGCAGCCGTTTCAGGATCATTTTCTTCAATGAAAAAAAAGTCTCCGCTGCGCTCCGCCTTGATCTCCGGCATGCGACCACTTCTCACTGCATGAGCAGCCGCAATAATCGCACTGTGCGCCGCCTGTCGATAAACATGTGACAATGCAAATACGCGCGCTATCCCTGACGCCATCAAATCACGCAGCACCTGCCCTGGCCCCACCGCCGGCAATTGCTCCGGATCGCCCACTAGCACTAGCCGCGCCGCGTCAGGTAACGCCTCCAACAGATGCGAAAATAACGGTGCATCGATCATCGACGCCTCATCGATGATGAACACGTCCCCTTCAAGTGGGTGATCACGTCCACGTACAAAGTGTAAGCCCGCGCCTTTTTGTTGCCCCATTTCAAGCAGGCGATGCAACGTTTGCGCGGGACTCCCCGTGCTCTCTGTCAGACGCTGTGCCGCGCGTCCGGTAGGAGCCGCGAGCACGGCACGTAGCCCTCTTGCTTGCGCCCCGAGTACAATCTCCTTGACCGTGGTGGTTTTGCCCGTACCAGGCCCGCCTGTGATGATCACCAGCGGCACCTCCCACACGGAAGCCGCCGCTTCTGCCTGCGCAGGAGCCAATGCTTGCGCAGGCACAGCAGGTGTTGCCACAAACTGCTGCTTTGCCTGGTAACTCAGAAACACCTGCAGCCGACTAGCAATTTTTGTTTCCACTGTATACATCGGAAGTCCGTATACTGCAAGCTCGTCTGCGTATTTCTCAACCATCACCGCGCGTCTAGCCATCAATCGGCTTGACACCACCGCCACCTCTTGTGCGGGCACTCGTAAAAGTTCTCCCGCACGACTGGTCCACACTTCCATCGGCAAATACATGTGCCCCTCTTCTTCTGCTTCTGCCAATACGTGAATCAAAGCGGCCATCAGCCGTTCCGGAGAATGTTCAGAAATTCCTAACGCTTGCGCCATGTGATCGGCCGTGCGAAAGCCAATCCCGCGCACGTCCTCGACGAGCTGATACGGGTGAAGTTGCAATATCTCCATGGCAGCGGCTCCACTGCCATAACGTTCGGCCAGCTTATCTGCCAGATGGAGGGGGAGCCCATGACCGCGCAAAAACGCAGCCAACCGCGCCACATCCTGTGCGTTGGCAAATGCTAGGGTCAACTTTTGTGCCCGAGCTGCAGTTAACGTCGGAACTTCAGCCAAACGCGCCGGTTGATGCATCAATACATCAATCGTTTGCACACCAAAATGACCCACAATCACTTTTGCCGTTTTTGGGCCAATTCCTTTGAAACGCCCACTGGCCAAAAATCGTTCAATTCCCAGTGCGCTAGTCGGTGCCTGTTCAGCAAAAGCATCCACCTGAAACTGCTTGCCAAACGTGGGATGATAAACGTGTCTGCCGACTAGTTCATACTCGCCCCCCAACTGCAGGGTGCGCAACTGCCCCACTGCCCTTAGCGTGTCACCATTAAATAGCCGCACGCGCAAGACGGCAAACCCACTATCTTG
>JAJZCJ010000085.1 GCA_021846145.1 Bacillota bacterium | reverse complement strand
CACCATCCACCGCTGCCCATGATCTCATCCGCAAACTACACTTGTACCAACGAGCAGGGGTACAGGAATATTGGGTGGTGAATCCGGAAGAGAAAAATATCAACGTTTATCTGCATGATGGGACAATTCTTCGCTGGACGGAGCAAGAGTACAAATCTAACGACAAGTTGAGTCCGTCGATGTTTCCTGATTTGGTGATTGATGTGAGTGTGATTTTTTCCTAAAATATAATCGAAAGGAAAAATATTATATTATAGTAGTCATTCATGTAATTTTCTCATGTTCGTATTTTTTGTGAATAAGAAACTTCTAATATGTGAATAGATGACGAATTGATCCATTTGATGGTTGCACAATGTTACAGAACGATTACAATGAAAAAGAAGACTAGTAGATATAAAAAATCAGGAGGAATAATCAATGAAAAACGTAATAAAATGGATGACCGCACTTTCTGCTACTGCCATGCTCGCTGGTACGCTCGCATCTGGAATTCCTGCATTTGCGCATGCCAAACCAGCTGCCAAAAAAGTGGCGGCACCGGTTGTGGTAATGACTAAAATTGTCACAGGAAAAATGGATCATAAAAAAGGTTGGCCAAAATATGAGCCGTCTGTATTCCATGTACCTGCCGGCAAAACCATCAAATTGATCATTCACAGCTACGATGATGGCAATGCGCCTATTACCCCTAACTATACAAAAGTTCAAAACACCATTGGTGGTGTGGAATGGGTTGATGGCAAGAAATTCACTAGCTTTAAAGCTGCCGATGTTGCTCATACCATGACCATCATGGAAGGCACAAAAACGATTAACATCGTAGTGCCTGTTCGTACAGCGAAAGAGAAATTCGTGACTGTCACCGCAGAATTCACTTTCCCGAAAGCGGGAACTTTCGGCTGGCAGTGCGAAGCCGCCTGTGGAACTGGTTCTAGCGGCTGGATGGGTCCGATGATGACCAATGGTTGGATGAAGGGTACATGGATCGTTAAGAAATAATCAATTACTCGATAGCTAATGCAACCGCGAAGAGGGATGTGTCCTACTCTTTGCGGTTGCATTTTTATTTGTATGGGCAGCATTTGCTTGGCAAGCCTGTAAGTGATTTAATAGTGAAAAGAAAATGGGCTTTCGCGCAATGCAAAGGATGGTTGATTTGGAGAACAAGGTTACGCATTCGAATTTTATACGCAATATTGTGATGGATGATTTAGCTTCTGGAAAAGTCACAGAAGTGATTACAAGGTTCCCACCAGAACCTAATGGGTATTTACATATTGGACATGCAAAGTCAATTTGCCTTAATTTTGAATTGGCACAGGATGTTGGGGGCAAAACAAATCTTCGGTTCGATGACACCAATCCCATAAAAGAAGACACTGAATATGTGAATGCTATCCAAGAGGATGTCAGGTGGCTTGGATTTGCTTGGGACAAGTTGTGCTTTGCCTCGGATTATTTCGAGGAGATGTTTGAACGAGCCATTTTGCTCGTACAAAAGGGTCTAGCCTATGTGTGCGAGTTGACGCCAGAAGAAATGAGGGCGATGCGTGGTACGCTGACGACGCCAGGGCAAGATAGTCCGTACCGGAATCGTCCAATGCAAGAGAATTTAGATTTGTTGCGGCGGATGAAAGCAGGGGAGTTTACGGATGGATCGAAAGTATTGCGTGCCAAAATTGACATGGCATCGCCAAATGTAACGCTTCGCGACCCGGTGCTCTACCGCATTGCACGCGCTATGCACCATCGAACGGGTGACGCGTGGTATATCTATCCCATGTATGATTTTGCGCATCCGCTGGAAGACGCGATCGAAGGGGTCACGCATTCCATCTGTACGCTTGAGTTTGAGGATCATCGCCCATTGTATGATTGGGTGGTGGAACAGTGTGACATGCCTGCTCGCCCTCGACAGTATGAATTTGCAAGACTGAACATGACTAACACGGTGATGAGCAAACGTAAACTCAAACAACTCGTCGAAGAACAGGTGGTGGATGGTTGGGATGATCCACGGATGCCGACGATTTCAGGACTTCGTCGCAGGGGATACACTGCGCAGGCGATTCGCACGTTTGCTCGTGAAATTGGTGTCGCAAAGAGCAACAGTGTGGTGAATGCCAGCATGCTGGAGTACTTTGTGCGCGAGGATTTGAAGCTAAAAACGTTGCGTTCAATGGCTGTATTGCGCCCGCTCAAAGTGGTGATCACCAATTACCCAGAGGGTCAAGTGGAATGGCTAGATGCCGAGAACAACGCCGAAAACTCTGATATGGGCATGAGAAAAATTCCTTTTTCACGGGAGATTTATATTGAACAGGATGACTTCATGGAAACACCGCCACCAAAATACTTTCGTTTGGTGCCAGGCAATGAAGTTCGGCTCAAGCACGCGTATTTTATTCGCTGTGAAGAAGTGATCAAAGATGAGACAGGACGCGTGACCGAGCTTCATTGCACTTATGATCCGGAGACCAAAAGTGGGTCGGGATTCACAGGGCGCAAAGTCAAGGGTACGATCCATTGGCTAGACGCATCTCGCGCTTATCCGGCACAGTTTCGTCTATATGAACCGTTAATCTTTGACGATGCAGAAGGTGCAGACGATGATTTTCTTACGCGCATCAACCCACACTCTCTCGATGTCGTGAATGGGTTTGTGGAAATGGGGTTGAAAGATGCCCCTGCATACGAGAAATTTCAGTTTTTTAGGCATGGTTATTTTAGCGTCGATCCCAAGTTGTCTACACCTGATCACCCAGTATTTAATTTGGTAGTATCGCTCAAAAGTTCCTTTCAAATTTAACGAATTAATGAATTTGTGATCATACTGATTACCCCTCGTCCATCATGTCAATGATGGACGAGGGGTAATCAGTTTTTTTTATGAAAAGACAAATTTTATGAATAAACTGATACTTCTTATTAAAACCTTTAAAGGAAAATTATAGAATAATAAATTGCAGAAACATAAACAAAGTAATTAATATTGATTTTTAATTGGTGCATGATGTAAAATATCAGTATCATAGAAAAAAATAGAATCACCTTAATAATATACCAAGGAAATTTATGTGCAGCATGTATTATATATTAGAATGGAGGGACTAAAATAGTTGGTGGACTGGGGAAAGTGTAGACACGAATGCGATAATTTAACAGAAATTATCGCAGAGCATAAATTCGAAACATTCGTTCAACCGATTCGCTATTTGGGGGATAATAGTATATTTGGGTACGAAGTGTTTAATCGCCCTAAACATTATGATGTGGAAGCATTTTATACAAAGTTAGGGACATGCAAATGTGTCAATATCATCGATCTTTACTTACTACAATCATCGCTACACAAAATTCAGGGGCTGCACGAGCGAATTTTTTTTAATATTTTCCCGAATACATTGAGCGATATTTTAGACGATTCTATTGAATTGCCAGGGGTAGTTCTAGAGTTATCTGAACGACAGCCGTTTGAGAATATTGAGCTATGGAGCAAGGTCATTAGAGAATCGAACTATACGATTGCACTGGACGATATTGGTAAAGGGTTCACTCGAAGTGCATTGTTGGTGGAGGAAGCTCCTCATTTTATGAAACTTGATAAGTTGATGGTGCAGCACATTGATCATTCGGATTTAAAGAAAAGCTTAGTGTCTTCCTATTTGCATTATGCAAAAGGCAAATCGGTGATCATTGCAGAGGGAATTGAACGACAAGAAGAACTGGATGCGTTAATAGAGCTCGGTGTTCAATATGGACAAGGGTACTTACTAGGGAAGCCTTTTAAATGGGAGGAAAACATATGAAATATACTATTCGGGTCAAGTTAATCATTGGGTTTGCTTCCGTACTTATTTTACTGGGTGCTATCAGTGTGGCTTCGTTAATAGAGATGAACGGCATGGGCAATGCATCAAAGCGTGTGGATCGTATTTGGTTACCAGCGGCCATTGAGGCAGGGGCAGTGAAATCAGCGGCATGGAATATGGATGATCTTTTAACTAAGTTTGTGATGGAGACGAACCATACTAAAATGAATGCCATCAAAGTGCAGTTGAACGCAGTAGTGGCAGAAGAAGCTACAAGACAGCAAAATTTTAGTAAATTAATTGTAGATCCTTTAATTAAGCGCGTATATGATAAATTTGTTGCAGATTGGAATACGTATCAAAATGATATTCCGAAAATTGTGTCAGCCAATGAGTCGGGGAACAATAAACTTTCCAACCAATTGTTAAAAAAGGCTAGTCCGGATTTTGATAAAGCCAAAAACGAATTGAATCAACTGGTGAATTTGAGTTCTAGTCGATCGAAAAGCTACTCGGCGGCAGTGATCCAAATATTTAATACAGCATTATTTTTAATTATCATACTTAGCATCGTGGCTCTTGTAGTGGGATTGTTAATTGCATGGATTCTCTCTGGTCGTATCAGTAAACCGCTACAGCTTGTCCGGAATACGTCGATGAAGGTGGCAGAAGGGGATCTGCGTGTCAATGAATTATCGATCAAGACTAAGGATGAGATTGCTGATCTGATGATGGCCACCAATGCGATGGTAAAAAATCTTAAGCATTTGATTTCTAATGTGGCGGAAACCAGTGATCAGGTGGCCGCGGCTTCAGAGGAATTGTCAGCTAGCGCTGATGAAACGACAAAAGCCACCAATCAGATTGCCTTCGCGATTCAGGAGGTGGCAAGCGGCGCAGAGAAGCAAATGACGGGAGCAAAAGAAAGTGCGATCGCCATGGAGGAGGTTGCTTCCGGCATTTCGCACGTGGCAGAAACTTCGACGATTGTGTCACAAGCTTCCGTGGACACGAGGGTAATGGCAGAACAAGGGAATGAATCGATCGGTGAAGCCATGTCGCAAATGAATTTGATCAATGAATCTGTCGACCAGACATCTACCTATATCCAGCAACTGAGTAAGGATTCGCAAAAGATAGGTCAGATTATTGAAGTGATTACGGCGATTGCAGAGCAGACGAATCTGTTAGCTTTAAATGCTGCAATTGAAGCGGCGAGAGCGGGAGATCAAGGGCGCGGATTTGCGGTAGTAGCAGAAGAAGTCCGAAAACTTGCTGAACAATCTGCAGGATCTGCACGAGAAATCACCACGATCATTCAAGAAATTCAATTAAATACAAGTAAATCGGTTACTTCTATGGAACAAGTAACAAATGAGACAAAACAAGGCATTGTCGTGGTGGATCGTGCGGGACAAGCATTTGCGAGTATTCTCATATCGGCACAAAATGTGGCTACACAAGTGCAGGAAGTAACTGCCGCTACAGAAGAAATTTCGGCCACTACGCAAGAGGTGACGGCTTCGATTGAAGAGATGTCTAGAATCTCAGAAAATTCAAGTTCTGAGTCGCATAATGTGGCGGCGGCATCAGAAGAGCAATTGGCATCCATGGAAGAAATTACAGCATCCGCCTCGTCGTTAAGTAATTTGGCACAAGAATTGCAACAAGTGATTAGTGAATTCAAGGTGTGATCCATCTAGTGTGTGGTGTACTGGCTGGTTGCTATATGTAGTCGTGATGTACTATACTTTTCATAGCATGTACTAACCAGTCAGTATGTACAGGATTGAGGCGGTGGCAACATCATGAGAAAAGAAGAATTACTACGCCAATTGGAAAGCTTTGATGAAGAAGAATTGCAAGCTGCCTTGCAAGCGGCTACAGCAGTACGAAAAACAAAAACAGACGGGCTCTACTTTTTGCATCACTTTTTTCAGGAAGACAGGGTGCAGGATGCAAACAATAACCATGGTGTTACCATTCCCATTTCTCCGCTAGTGATGAACCCTATCAACATGGTTCATGGCGGCGTGACCGCTTTTTTAGCTGATAATGCCATGGGATTTGCTAGCTTTATGGAAAAACAACGTCCAGGTGTCACGCTTGATCTGAATGTGCATTATCATAAACCAGGCAGAGGGCAGCAATTAAGGGCAATCGGAGAGATCGTATCAGTTGGTTCACTGTTTAATTCCATGAGAACTGAAGTGCGTGATGAGACAGATGTCCTAGTGGCGACGGCCACCGGGACATTTTATCACCGCCCTATTAATTAGTAGTAGCGCTTTTACGGAACCATTTTTTTCGCTTGTGCGTGGCTTTTCGCGGTCCGATTTCATCTAAAAACTTCACCTGATCCTTAGAGATCATGCCAAATCGGCTATGGAATGCCTCCGTTATTTCCGTGACCATTGCATGGGAAGTAAAATCAGGCATCCTTTCAAGTACTACTCCATCTGCAATTTTGCTTTCCGAAAATAGAATTGCAAAAATCTCTTGTATTAATTCTAGGGAGAGCCCCTTATCTCTTAATTTAGCCACATGTTCAAGACGTTTTGCGGACTCTTCTGAATAGCAAAGTCCCGCCTTGCTATCTCGTGAACTTTGGATGTATTCCGACAAGGCGTCTTCCCACTTTTGCAACGTTCTCGTGGAGACCTCAAGGTATTCAGCAATCTCAGCTAATGTATATTGCGACATTAGGGAATCCCCTTTACATCAAATTATCAAACGCTTATTGTATAAGTTCGTGATTGTCCTTGTCGTTTCCTTGATGGAAAATTGGAGAGTGTTGTCGACAAGTGAAATAGATATCGACGATCGTTGCTATTTAACGCAAGGTAATCGCAAATTGCTTTAACTTACGCACTACTGTGGCCTGGCTGGTTTGTAAATATTCTGCAATGTCATAGGTAGTTCGATAGCGCGAAGCGGCTTCTTGAAAAATGTTGTGTTCGAATTCATTGACCCTAGATTTTAGATCTGTTGATGAAAATTTCACCTGCGTGGGTAGCAGATCTATTAATTCTTTGGCGTTGATTTTGGCATTTGGATTGAGAATGGTGATGCGTTCCATCAAATTTTCCAATTCGCGAATGTTTCCCGGCCAGTCATATGCTTTTAACACCTGAAACGCATCTGGAGTTAATTGGATTTTTTCAATTTGATAACGTTTGGTGAACAACTTCAGGAATTCATTCACAAGCGTCTCCATGTCTTCTAATCGTTCACGTAATGGGGGAATGGTGATCGGAAATACATACAATCGGTAAAATAAATCCGGTCGAAAATTCCCTTCCTCGACCATTTTTTCGAGATTGCGATTAGTCGCGGCAACCACTCTGAAATTAACGGCGATGTACTCGGTAGAACCAATTCTGGAGATCACGCGATCTTGCAGGACATCTAACAACTTGCCTTGAAGGTGTAACGGGAGTTCAGCGATTTCATTTAAGAAAAGCGTGCCGCCATTGGCTAGCTCCACCTTGCCCTTTTTTCCTTGCCTACGTGCGCCGGTAAATGCGCCACTCTCATATCCAAAAAGTTCACTTTCAAGCAATGCTTCGGGAATCGCGGCGCAATTAATTTCAATACAGGAACCATATCTGCGTGCGCTGCGGGCGTGAATATACTTTGCCAAGTTGTTTTTTCCGACGCCTGTCTCCCCGAGCAGTAAAACAGTTGCATCGGTAGATGCCACCCTTTGTGCTGCTTCTAACGTTTTTGCCATCATCGGACTATTCGTCTTGATTTCGTGTGTGGTCAATTGCAATTTTACATCTTCTTTAGCCGTTTTAAATAAATGAAAATCAGTGATGTCTTTGGAGTTAGAAATGACTCGGTAGATAGTTCCTGTTTCATTAAACAGGGGTGTTCCCGTCGAAATTAATTTTCTCCCGCTGCGAGTCGTTTGTAAGATGGTCTGCGCACGTTTGTGGCGCAATACCATAGCGGTGACAGAAGGGTAAAAAATATGATTCTTTTCAAGTTCAAAAATGGATTTCCCAATGATTTCTTCGCGTCGGATATCATACAATCGCTCTGCGGCTGTATTTACTTCTAGCGTTATTCCTTGGCCATCCGTCAAAAACCATTCATCATATGCAAAATCCAGTAATGTAGTGAGTTCACTGATGGTTCCTGTATCAGTAGCATGATAAAGCCCTTCAATGAGTAGATGCCCTTCCTCGTCGAGATTTTCATACACTCTGTATGCATAATTACCTGGAAGTAAAGGGAAAATATCGCTCCAATCGAGTGAATCCAAGTTCTCGAAAATTTTTATCTTAGCGGTGGCATTTTTCCAACTCACTTTGCCCGCGCGGTTGACAATAAACAAAGGGGTCTCCAAACGATCTAATATTTGCAAAATAATAGAATTCGTGTACAACACCTCGATCTTTCAAAAATGAATTAAATTATTCAGTATTGAATTATGATATCATATTATTGTAATTATTTAAATATAAAAACTTTATAGAATTCACCGATTTTGCCGTTAAATCAGTCAAAGAATAAATTTCGAGGAAAATGTAAGCGGTGGCATGGTTATTGCTAAAGTAAGTAGTAGGCTTCGAGGATAGTAAAATGATAATGGGGAGGTAACCTAGTGGACTTATCAAAAACACCGGAATTTGAACACGAGAAATCCTTGCCGAAGGGAATACTTACGCTTCCGGATGTATTAATATCTGGACTTGCTAATATGGGCCCTGCAATGAGCCTGTTTTTCTCGGCGGCGTTTCTTGTCGCAACCGTTGGACAGGCGGTACCCTTTGTTGTCGTCGTCACGTTGTTCGCCATTCTTACGCTTGGCAATACGCTGGCTGAGTTTTCTAAAAAGATTCCCAGCAGTGGGTCGTTTGTGACTTTTGTAGGACGAACGTTTGGCGCACGCTTTGCTACTGCCAGTTCCATTACACTAGTTGTTGGTTATATTGCGGCTATCAGTGGGGTCATATCTGTTTTGGGTGGTTGGATCGCCACGCTGGTGCAGCGATATTCCGGTGCCAATGTGTCTTGGATCATCATCATGGTGATCGGGGCAGTTCTTATTACCTTCCTGACGATTCGTGGGGTGAAAGTATCCTCGCGTTGGGCAGTGGTGTTGTTTTTCTTTGAAGCACTAATTCTGTTGGTACTCAGTTTTGTGATTCTGGCTAAGGGTGGAAGGGCAGGGCTCTCTTTGTCCCCGTTTAATCCACTTTCTGCTACTGGTGGCTGGAACAGTATCGCGCTCTCCTTTCCACTTGTCGTATTCCTCTTTGTTGGCTGGGAAAACAGTGGTGCCTTGGCGGAGGAAACAACCAATCCTAAGAAAAATTTGCCTAGAGCTGTATTTCTCGGAATTGTGATTATTGCGATTCTTTATGTGATTTCGACGTACGCAATGACAGTGGGCTACGGCACATCTCCCACAGATTTGAAAGCGTTTGCCAATGACTCTGGTCCCTTTGATACACTCGGTAAGATGTATTTGGGCAATGGGAGAATCCTAGTTGACTTAGCAGGGCTTACTAGTATTTTTGCAACGATTGTTGCAGCGGCTAACTCTCAAGCCAGAATATTATTTAATGCCGGACGCGAGGGACTTGTCCCTAAAGTATTTGGCAAAGTATCGTCTAAAAGTAAAACCCCCTATATGGCGCTTTTAACCTACATGGGTGTGGCCACTGTGCTCGCTATCATTTTTGGGTATAAAATCGGTCCTTACGAATATTTTGGCTATGCGACGACACTTGGAACGATTCCTTTAATCATCATGTATGGACTTGCCAATATTGCGCTTCCTGTCTATTTTTGGCGGCATCATCGCGCTGAATTCAAAGTGTGGCGTCATTTGATCGTTCCGATTGTGGGTGTGTTGGTGCTTATCTTTCCATTCTGGGCACTCGTGCAACCAGGCCAAGCATTTCCTTATAACTGGTTCCCCTGGCTTGTCCTCGCACTGATCCTTGGAAGTGTCGTTTGGACACTCATTCTATCAGCGAAAGACCGCACATTAGCTGATCGGGTGTTGGAAGCATTTAAGGAATAAAAAAATCATGAGGTGATATGAATGTCGACGACACAGATGGAGACCAATCAGGCGTTTTTGGAGAAAAAGAATCAATATGTAGCCAAAGGGGTGTCTATTCAAAATCCCATTTGTACCGTGCGTGCAGAAGGCGCGAAAATGTGGGACGCTGAAGGTCGTGAGTACATTGATTTTGCAGGTGGTATTGGATGTCTAAATGTTGGAAGTTCTCACCCTGAAGTAGTGCAGGCGGTGCAAGAACAAGCGGCAAAATTTTTTCATACGTGTACGCACGTCACGCTCAATGCACCTTATTTACAACTGGCGGAAAAGCTTTGCCAACTGACGCCAATTGATGGTGAAAAAAAGGCTTTGATCGTCAATAGCGGTGCGGAAGCAGTGGAAAACGCGGTGAAAATCGCAAAAAGCTATACCGGGAGATCAGGTGTGATCGCTTTTGAATACGCATTCCATGGTCGCACGATGCTAGGACTTTCCCTGACCAGTAAAGTGCATCCGTACAAAGCGGGATTTGGTCCATTTTTGCCAGAAATTTATCAATTGCCATATCCATATTGCTATCGCTGTCCAGTGGGGCAACGTTCAGATGCTTGCGCCTATGAATGTATCGGAGAAGTGGAGCGGGCATTTGCCACCTACGTAGATGCAAACAATGTCGCAGCAGTAGTGATTGAACCAGTGCAAGGGGAAGGCGGATTTATTGTGCCTCCGCCCGATTACTTGCCGCGGTTACGAGAAATTTGCCGCGAAAAAGGAATTGTGTTTATTGTCGATGAGGTGCAAACAGGGTTTGGCAGGACGGGCAAACTTTTTTCCACTAATCATTATGATCATTTAGACCCTGATCTGATGGTGATGGCAAAATCTCTTGGTGCCGGACTTCCGATTTCTGCTGTAGTAGGCAAAGCGCACATCATGGATTCAACAGAGGTAGGCGGTCTTGGTGGTACGTATGGGGGCAATCCATTAGCGACGGTGGCGGCTTTAAAAGTGATTGAAATTATGGATCGTGACCACTTGCCTGAGCGTGCTAACTGGATTGGTGAAAAAAGTCTGACGGTGCTAAGGGAACTGCAAGAACAGTTTGAGATGATTGGCGACATCAGGGCGCAAGGGGCGATGGTGGCGTTCGAGCTTGTCAAAGACCGCGTAACCAAAGAGCCAAATGGTGAGGCGTGTGCGAAAATCAGTAAAATTTGCTTGGATAATGGGTTGATCACCGTGAAGGCGGGTGTTTTTAATAATGTGATTCGATTGTTGATGCCACTTGTCATTAAGGAAGATGAATTGGATAAGGGATTACAGATTCTCGCTGACGCCGTAAGATCTGCCGCGCAATGATAGAATTTAGCATACAAAGGAGGCCAATTGCTTGAGTCTTTGGATCAACGGAGAATGGTTAGACACAGAGGAAAAAATTGCAGTAACCAATAAATTCACAGGTGAAAAATTGGCCGAGGTATCGGTAGCGCAACGAGAGCATATTCATGTGGCCGTCCAATCGGCACAACAGGCGATGAAAAGTAATCCGCTTAGCACGGAAGCGAGATATGAAATTTTATCCAGT
>JAJZCJ010000084.1 GCA_021846145.1 Bacillota bacterium | reverse complement strand
ATTTCGTTGGTCAGGAATGACGCAAGTCAAAAGCAAAAACACAGGCAAGACGTATGATGTTGAAATCGATCTGTCTCTAAAAACCAATCCTCGACTCGCAGAGCAAGTTTCCTTATGCCTTCTTAAATCAGACGGCGTCCGAATGGAGGATCTACTAATTGCGGCGATGATCGATCCGAAATTGGCCGGATCCATCGTAATGAAAGGTCTACCTAAAGAAAAAATAGAAACTAATCTCGGCAAGTTTATTAAGATGCTGAATAAATCATCGGAGTAGAGCAGCAGAAAATGTCTTTCGGTGTTCCGTGAGATCGGCAAGCGAATTCGAGCCTGTGATCGTCAAGATACACCAGAAGCGCATGTCCAGCATCGAGAAATAGGCGTTCGCTCTGTATGCGGGGCATTAGCATTAGCAAGCTGTTTTTATAGTCGAAATAAAATTTTCGGAATGGATGTGCATGTATGTCGTTGATGAAGGCAATTCAAGTGAGTGCTCCAGGAGGAGATTTTGAACTGGTGCACAGGGAGAATCCTGAACCAAAGAACGAGCAGGTAAGGGTCAAGGTGCTGGCTTGTGGTGTTTGCCATGGAGATGCGATCGTCAAAGAAGGAGGGGCATTTGCTAATATCGAATACCCGCGCATTCCTGGACATGAAATAATAGGGATTATTGACCAAATAGGCTCAGGTGTCGATGGGCATGTAGTTGGCGAGCGGGTTGGCGTGGGGTGGCCAGCGGGGATCTCTTATGATGGCGGATATGCCGAATACATGATTACAAAGGCAGAAGAGTTAATCCTCATACCGGATGAGTTGAACGATATTGAGGGGGCTCCTCTACTTTGCGCCGGTTCTACCACCTTTGACGCGCTGCGTAATTCTGGTGCTCGTCCAGGGGACTTGGTTGCCGTTCAAGGAGTTGGTGGCCTTGGCCATATGGCGATTCAGTATGCCAACCGTATGGGTTTTAAGACGGTTGCGCTTTCCCGCAGCACCGATAAACAAGAGTTGGCGATGAAGTTGGGGGCGCAAGTGTTCATCGATACCCAAAGTACTAACGTTGAACAAGCGCTGCAAAAACTGGGCGGAGCAAAAGTAATCCTGGTAACGGCACCGGACAATCAAGTGATTACCCAATTGGTAAACGGGTTGGGTTTTGACGGGAAACTGATCATCGTCGCAGGGGTTAACGGGCCAATTCAGGTTTTCGGTGGGCAATTGTTGCATGGAAGAAGAAGCATTCAGGGGTGGATTGCGACGACTCCGAACGCAAGGAAAGAAACTATCGACTTCAGTTTGCTGACCGACGCTCAACCTATGGTCGAAACATATTCACTGGAGCAAGCCGCGACAGCTTATGAACGAATGATGCACGGATTAGTGCGTTTTAGAGCTGTTTTGACAATGGAGAAATAGGCATAATAAACAAGTTTGTTCTCGTCTGCTCAATATTGGGCGGACTTTTTTTAGGTAGTGTAAACAAATGTTTTTTGATTATCTATCATGTTGCCAGCAATCTAAACAATACCGTCATTTTGCAAAGTTCATCAAGTGGGTTAAATCAGTTGTTCACTGGATCCTTACAATACTCTACGAGTGTATTCTCCCGAAACACACAGTGGAGAACGAATATCTCACCACTTAACAATTCCCCGATAAGAAAGTTTAGCTACGTGTATCCCGGTCTCCTCCAAGACCTCCGGGATGCGGATACGATACTGGTCATGAATAAGGGGAGATTGATCGAGCAAGGAACCCATCCGGAACTCCTTTCTAAAGGAGGATTTTACTCTGATTTGTACTACAGTCAATTTGCGACTGGAAATGTTGAATGAAAAAATACCACCTAAAACGCCAGAACGTACGTTTGCGTATTGGATGATGAAGTTTTATACTCGCTATGCAAACACCTCACATGTGGATTTACATGTGATAATCTGGTAATAGAGGAGACGAAAACATGCTTGGACGTACGCATATGTCCATTGGAGCCATCGGCGCAGTCGTGACCGCTCCGTTCTTCCTGCACACTGCGTGGGAGCCAATGCGCCAGCTCGTCACCGGCAATTGGAACGCCATGCCGCACGTCATCGTTGCACAGGCCGCATTTGTCGTTGCGGCCATCATAGGGTCAGCCGTGGTGGATCTCGACCAGCAGAATTCACTTGCGGCACGCAAAGTGGAACGTCTAGGTGGCATCCCCATTTTCGTCGGCATGGTTGCCCTCGTCCTCATGTTGCATCAGCAGACGTCGCTTGTCGCGTGGATGATTGCGCTCATCATGGCTTTTGTGTTTGGGACGCAGAGAAACATCATGCGCAGGGTCGGACTTGGCGTAATCGGTGCAGGATTGTTATACACTGGCTTAACGAATGTCATCCCCATCAGCGGTGCGGTCGTCCTGACGGCGTGGCTCGTCGGGGCGATGTTTACCACACATCGAACGTTTACGCATAGTTTACCAGGATTCTTTGTCTTCACGGTCAGCGTGATCACGGTCATGGAAGGAGCGGGAATCACTCACTGGCTAGACAAGTATCACGTCGGCGTCATCGCCACGGTTGCACCTGCTGGTCTGCTTCTTGGTTATTTCCTGCACATGCTCGCAGACATGCCAACTGGCGGCGTGCCATTGTTCTGGCCGTGGGGTAAACGAGTAGGATTGCACTTGATCAAGACGGGGGGGAGTTGGGATCATTTGATTGGGGGTATTGCGTTGATTGGATTTTTAGCATTTGCTATTTTCTAAACTTATCACAGAGGTTGACAGAGGAACTCGAACCGAAGAAAACAGAATCTGTGGTGGATATCATGGCAATGCGAGAAATCCATTCCTTTCATCCTCTCAGTTGATGCACAAAACAGAAGGGATAGTGAACGAGTGATGTTGTAAGTGCTATTTTAGACGTATTAGTAATAGTATATTCTACGATCGTATGATGGGTATATTGGGAATCTAAAAGTTAAGATAGATAAGTTGCTTTTTTTATTTTAAAGTTGTTTTGGTGATTTGTCACATTTTGTCCGAGAAAGTTATGACGAAAAACTTTGAAATTTAGTAATCTGACTGCTGTATACTGATGGTGGGATTCCGATGAAGTTTAGGGGGAATGAACATGGAAACAGCAGTCTTGGGGGAAATGGAAATAACAACGATTGATGCTGCTTTACAAGTCGCACCAGTCTTACATTCGATTTTGATGATCCGCGAACCGCATTGTTTGCTCGTTTGCGATACGGAAAAGGTGCTGTATTCAGGATTCAGCGAAAAATTCGATCTGAAAATCCGAAAGGACGATTTGATTAATCCGAAATGGGTGATTGCGGAGGCCATCCAACAAAAAAGTATAAATACAAAATTTGTTGATTTTGCAAACTCCACGCTTGGTATCGCTTACGTGGGATACGCTGCGCCTGTATTGAATGAACTCAGTCAAATTATTGGTGCGATTGGGTGGTATACGACAACGCACATGGAAGAAATACGGCGAGAGCTAAATGAAATCAACCATGCGATGCAAGAAATTGACGCCGCAAGCCACATGATTGCAGAATCTTCGATGACGCTAGTTTCTGATGGTGAACAGTTGGCGACAGTGGCTCAACAATTAAATGAACGATCTGAGAATATGGCAGAAGCGAGTCGGTTACTTCATGATATTTCGATGCAAACGCAAATTTTAGGGTTAAACGCAGCCATTGAATCTGCTCGTGCTGGTGAATATGGTCGAGGTTTTTCGGTAGTGGCGAATGAAGTACGTATGCTGGCAACCGCAGCCAAGACGTCTACGAAAGAAATTGATTCGCAAATCTCTTTTATCCAGCAATCGATTGATCAAGTAAACAATAATGCATCGCAAAACTCTTCGCTTTCCGAAGAAATAACGGCTAGCATCGAGGAGTTAGCTAGTTCGATTACATCTGTTTCCGCATCGGTTGGGAAAATTAATGAATGGAATAAATTTCATTAAGGCAGATATTCGTGCAAGTTGACTTTCGGTATGCTCGGGTCGGTTAGCAACACAAACCGTCCTTATTTTGTTACACACCTATCCAGTGACGTAAGTAACCTCGGCGCGTTGCTACCGAGCGACTAGTATTCAGCGATTTTACATAAAATAACAAGAGTTCTCATCCTGAAAATGGTGTCAGCCATTTTGGTAGGGGAGGTTCATTTACTGAAAAACAGACGGTGGGTGTTTATATGGGAATACACGCATTTTTCAAAAGTTTAAACGAATTGGAGCGTATTTATCGTGCTCCCGGGAAGTTCAAATACGAAGAGCACAATATTTCCAGCCATAGTTTCAAAGTTGCTCAATATGCGCAATTTTTGGGGACTGTCGAAGAAATGAATGGCGCAAACATCAACTGGAAGTCGCTTTATGAGAAAGCGTTGAACCACGATTATGCAGAGGTTTTTATCGGCGATATTAAAACACCAGTGAAATATGCTTCGATGGAACTGCGCAAGTTGCTTTTGGATGTGGAAGAAGAAATGACAAAGAAGTTTATAGATAAAGAGCTTCCAGATGAATTTAAGAGTCTTTACCGTGAGAAATTGAAGGAAGGAAAAAACGACACTTTAGAGGGAAAAATTCTGCAAGTCGCAGATAAAATGGATCAGGTATACGAGGCGTACCAGGAAATCCAGAGAGGAAATACCGAACCTGATTTTGTGATGATGTACAAAGATGCATTGAATGTGATTCAACATGTCGACCTTTATTGCGTGACGTATTTTTTAGATATCATTTTGCCTGATATGCTAAGCGAACGCCACGTGTTCGGCGTTGATCTTCAAGCGATTACCAATGAAGTGTTGACAAAATAATTAAATTCTAGAATATAGGTGATATGTTCAATGAGACTTCAACTAATCCGCCACGCCACACTATGGTTGGAATACAGGGGAACAAATTTTTTGGTTGATCCAATGTTTAGCGATGCGGGACAGAATCCACCAATCGCCAATTCAACGAATGATAGACGCAATCCGCTTGTTTCGCTTCCTTCTATAAACAATGATTGGCTTAATCCCGATGCTGTAATCGTAACACATGTACATCGAGATCATTGGGATGACAAGGCGAAAGATGCTCTATCCAAGAACACCCCGATAATATGTCAATCGGACGATGAATCCATTTTTACATCCGCTGGCTTCAATTCCGTGACTGCAACCAAAGAAGATGCAATATTCATGGGCGTCACCATCATACGAACCAGTGGGCAACATGGAACCGGCGACATAGGCGAACAAATGGGTGTCGTATCCGGCTTTGTTTTCAAAGGAACTGGAGAACCGACGATTTACATTGCGGGTGATACGATTTGGTGTCATGATGTCATGCAAGTGATCGATACACATCAACCGGACATCATCGTCGTCAACGCTGGTGGTGCGAGATTCGCATCGGGCGATCCCATTACAATGGATACGGACGATGTAGTAAACCTGTGCCGCTATGCCCCGACTGCAAGCGTAGTGGCTGTGCATATGGATGCCTTAAATCACTGTTTGGTTACAAGAACAGATTTGCAAAGTATATTGAATTCAGAAGGCTTACAAGATCAAGTGGTTATCCCAGATGACGGCGAATGGATTGAAAATACCCGATAATTAGAATGTGGTTTGCATCCCGAAGCTTATCACTATTAGTCCAATTTTTACCTAATTGTATGCGTTGAAAGCGCGAGTAGATTGGGGTATTCTTGAACTAGAATGTTCGCGGATTAGCAAATCGCGGCGAATGTACAGAAAAAGTGAGCGTGGTGAGTGACATGGATCTGCAATTGGGGATACCGCCGCAAACGGTATCCGTAGCCCAACTCATTCGCGAATATTTGCAACAAGTGTCAGCGCAAGCGGGGCAAAAAGAGCAAAATTACGTGGTGGCGTCTGGCAATAACATCATGCACGGTCAAGCACCAACGTTGCTGGATTTGTATGCATGAATCAGTTAACGAAAAATATGGCGCGGTCGTCGCTAAGTGAATGGCAAAAGGAGACGACCCATGCCTGATGTAGAAAAATCAGCCAAAAGGAAAGCCTACGCCATCTACGCGGTATTGCTTTTTTTGATGATGGTCATAATCGCTGTGAGTGTCGTCAGCGCCTTCCATGCGAATACGATTAACGATGACACCGGTTGGGCGATTCGCAACGGGTGGTACTTACTGACGCAAGGGTTTCACTATCGGTTGACCAGTTCTTGGGTAGTGAATCATCCGTATCAGTCGACCGGGCCGGAATGGCTGACAGACGGTTTATTGTACGTTCTCTATGCCAACACAGGCTGGACGGGTTTAGTGGCATTGGTGCAACTTGCCTTGTGGAGTGGTATGTTCCTGACCTATTGGCATACAAAAAAGAATGGTTCCACGATCACACTATTGTTCGCCTTGATCGTGTTCATGGCAGGAATGTCCAACTTTTTGGTGGATCGCCCGCAGATGTTTAGCTATCTCTTTTTCGTGTTCTACCTGTGGTGGCGTCAAACGCGGGATCAATCAGCTTCGCTGACGCAAGTACATCGCGTGATCCGCGTGTTGAAAAGTCAATGGATCTGGTTGCTGGTTATGCCGTTGTGGGCGTCGATGCACGGCGGATTTGCCTTATTCTATCCGCTGTTCGTGATTGATATGGTGGTATCACGGTCATATCGGTCATTGTGGGTCGTGCCGGTGACGATGATCGAAATTGTGGCGGTCATGCCGAATCATTTGTACAATTTGCTTTACCCGTTTTTGTGGCAATCGGTGCCCTACGATCGTTACATCACCGAAGTCATGCCGATGGGCTTTGCTGGTTCTAGTGTCCCTATCATGATCGTTCTGGCGGGTGCGGGTGTGTTGGTGTGGCGAACGATGAAGAACGTGGATCGAGTGGTACTCGTCTTCTTGGGATTATTCGCCTTACATTCAGTTCGCAATTTACCATTTTATACATTGTGGATTTTATGGTTTTTTTCGGCGTTTCGTGCGGAAGACTGGCTGCCATCGTGGGCGACAAGGTTACGGAACATCGCAGCATGGGATCGGCTGTGGTATGCAAACACGAGTCGCTTGACTGGTTGGCTGATGACAGTAGGAACAGCGGCATTGCTCATTCTGTATCCTTGGATACATCCGAACGTTCATGCGTTTCAAGATGCTGTAGTGGTGGATAATACAGTCCTGCAATACGTGGTGAAACATGCGAATACTTTGGACTACATTGGTTACGAGCCGATGCAATATTCGGATGAACTGACGCTATGGGGTGATCAGAATTATTTGGAGAGCCAGCAAGACGTGTGGGCAGGCGTTATTGCTCCAAAAACTGAACCGAATTTGACGATGAACGTAATGAAGGTAGATTCAGGACAATTGCCACTTACCAAGGCATGGGGGTACGGGAAGATGCGGTACATTCTCGTACGTAATGGTTCGCTCGTGGATAACGAAGTGAAACTGTTGCCTTCTGTATGGAGGCTAGCATTTCACGACCAATACGCCACCGTGTATGTGCGGAGGCGATTGACTGCCACAATGTAGAGTGACGTGACAATCACAGGGTGATCTCCAAGCCCATTAAGGAGACATCATCATTCCACCGTTTCTTGCCTGTAAAGGTTTCGATTGTCGATAGGATGTGGTGGGTTAAAGGATGGATGCTAAGCGCGTGGTGGGTGACCATCTCTTTTGCGATGCGTCGTGATGAAAATTGTTCTCCTTTTTCATTGAACACGTCCGTTAATCCATCGGAATAAAGCATCAGCTTATCCCCTAGTTTCATTTGTAAATCAAACGATTGGTACGTCACCCCTCTCATAATTCCCAGTGGCATATCTCCCTCCTTCAAATAGTCAATTTCACCATTATCATGTAGGAAAATAGGCGCGGGATGTCCGCCTCTGGCATAGGTTAATCGTAAAGTGGCAAGGTCAAGCACGGCATAAAAGAGGGTAAAATAAGATTCGGTGACGAGAAAATCTCCGAATCGCTCATTCATAGACGTCAGTAACTCGCCAGGATGATATGATTGCATACGTTCATTTTCATTTTCAGAAGGTCGAATAAAATAATTAATCGCAATGGCATTTAATGCAGCAGAGACACCGTGCCCCATCACATCGAGAATGTAAAAGCCAAGGTGTTGATTATCCAACAGAATGACATTGATCATATCGCCAGCAAGAAAACTACTAGGGATATACTCCCACGCCATCGCAACTCCTGATACTTCAGGTAAATGATGAGGCAAAAATGCTTTTTGCAAGGTGGCAGCATGTTCCAGTTCGCTTTGTATGCGTTCATGATGTGTCTGCAGTTCACTTTGTAATGTTATTTTTTCTGTAATATCTTGAATCGTCCAGATCAAACCTTGGGAGGGATCGTCACGATCGAGTAAAGTGCCATAAATTTCTCCCGTAAATATGGTGTTATCTTTTCGTTGAAACGTATATTCCTGATGGATGATTCCCTGAGTGGCATCGCGCAATAAGTGGTAATACGATCCAAAATGCTGGAAGCGTTCCTCACTGCTATAAATGATGCGAAAACTTTGACCGATTAATTCGTACTCCTCATAGCCGAATAGTTCAGTAATCCTACGATTCGCACGAAGAATAACGCGGTCAAGGGACGATAGGAAAATGCCAATGCCGATATTGTTGATCAGATTAAAACGTATTTTAGCTTCCATGGCTAATTGTTGTTTGGAAATTTCTTGCAATCGGATGGCTTCCCATCGCTTTAAAATGTTTTGAAGCGTATAGGTCAGGTCAGTCAGTAAACTGATGATTTCTTTTGAAAAATAAAAGCGTTCTTTACTTTTCACCACCAGTTGTAATCCAGCCTCCTGATCATGAAAAAAGATCGCTTGCTCCGTCATCGGATGCGACCAAGGAACTCCCTGTTGGCTTATTGTCTGTTGCAAAAGCGCAGGGGAAGTAAGTGAGGCAACAGGGAGGGGGTGGTTTGTGAGTCGTGTGTTTTGTTGGATAGCAAGGATTGGGGCATGAGGGTCTTCTGTCTCTCCCTGCTGGATGTAGATCAGCATGCCATCGGTCATGTTTGCTAATGTCTCTACCACCGTTTGGTATAGCGCGAGGGAGGACGAAACTGAAAACGCTTTTTGCTGAATCAATAAAATCGCTTGCTGATAGAAACGTTGGCGCAATAGACGTCGCAGTAAAAGCTGAGTGATAAAATCAATGAGAAAAATTAACGCAAAAATAGAAAGAAAAGGAGGAATCAGCTTGCTTTCTGATTGCCAAAAGGCTTGTTGCACTGCTCTAGTCGTCAATTGAATATGAAGTTGCCACGGAAGAACATTGATCGTCGTCGATGTTCCCTCGATTGCAGATGGGAGTGACGATTCTGCAGTGCCTATTGTAGAAGAGGGTGGCATCCACTTTCCTTGCTTCCATTGGGAGATGATCGTGTGTCGTTGTGTATCCCAAAGCGTGCCTATCATATTGGGTGGTATGTTTACTTGTGAGAAATTGGAGACTTGAAAAGGTGTAATAATATACCCAAATACATGATGATGTGTATCGATTACTCGAATCTTCATCGGGATCACCCATTGGTGTAGGCGTGTGGCATAGGTGGGAACACCAATAAGTTGCTGTGGATGACCTAGTATCTGCGTAAAAGAATTTGGCAATGGGATCGGTGATGAAGATAATTTCTGACTTGACCAAATGATGTGTTGCCCTGACGAATCTTCAATAACCACGGAGGTAATGCCAGGGTGGGAATGCTGAAATCCAGTAAATAGAGCTTGTAACTTAGAGGTGGGGCGTGAATGGTCAGAAGCGTAAGAAAATAAAAGGCTTTGCAAAAAAATTAAATCATTATACCGCTCATCCGCTAGTGAACGAATTTGAAGCGCTGTGCGAAAAGCGGTCAATGAAGCTTGGGATTGCAGTTTCGCCTTTGTTTGATGGTATATAGTGATGCCTTGGTTCAGGGCAAGTATCAAAAAGATAATTAAAAGTAGGGAGAAAACACCATGCATCATGCGCAAAATTCGACGATCGTGTTTGGCAAAGTAACGGTGATGAGGTAAGGAAACATAGGAACGAACGGCAGAGAGAGAGACCAATCCCTTAGTTATTATCGATTTATCAGTCAATACCAATGCCATCCTTTATGTAAGTATTGGACTAGTTCATTCTGAATCTTTTACAGGTGATTTTTGTGCAGATTGAAGTTTACGCATCTTCTCTACCAACTGTTGCTTTTTATCTAACGCGGTTTGGTGCTCTGTCCCACTCGCGATCTCATTTGACTTATTGCGTTTACCACTGCTTGGCACATTCCCATGTGAGTTGGGTTGACGCTTGCGGTTTTCTGCTCTTGGCATAATCATCTCTCCCATTCATATAGATCTCATCAATTATAACGCGTTGTCTCGAACTTTGCATGTTTTTTGATTAGCTGGACTGAAAAAAGAAATAGGACGGTTGTCAGCCGCCCTTTGATTTGCTTTTGATTTAATTAGCTCTTGGCAAATTGCATTTCAATATCTAGCTTGACTGCGTCGCCCACCAGTACGCCACCGGCTTCTAGAGCGGCATTCCAAATTAAACCAAAATCCGCGCGGTTAATTTTTCCGGATGCTACGACACCAATTTTATCGTTGCCCCAAGGATCTTTTGCGGGACCCTGAATCTCGCAATCCAACGCGACCGGCTTGGTAGTTCCTATGATAGAAAGATTCCCTTCAAGAACGTATTCGTTGTCACCTTTATGCACGAGATGGGTGCTTTCAAAGGTAATGTGTGGTTGTTCCTCAACTTTGAAAAAGTCCGCAGAGCGTAAGTGAGTGTCCCGATCTGAATTGCGGGTATCAATACTGGTCGGATCGATAGTTACAGAAATTTTTGCATTGGTGATGTCGTTATCTTGCGCAGTAACTGCTGCATCAAACTCATTAAAGTGACCACGTACGTTTGAAATCATCATGTGGCGGACACTGAATCCTATGTTACTGTGAGCCTTGTCGAGAGTCCAATTTACATTTGCCAAAAGAGTTCCTCCTCAGAATAGTGGGGTATTATTTTCGTTGCCACCGTGTCGTGTAATCTGCATTTTACTAACACAAGAGAATTATATTACATTTAGTTAGTAAAGTACAATACGTAAGTAAAATTTTGATCTTTTTTTTCATGGTTTGATTGTCTAATCGGTACGTCGTCAAGCCTCCTCAAATTCCTGAACCTCAACCATCCGAAATTCATCTGTTAACTTCTCCACTTGTGCATGATCAATGAATCACAAAAAAATATTTCAAACTACTTGCATGGATGTACGTACAACTTTATAATCATAAGCATAGAAACTAAATTCGAAATCTAGAAGTTAAAATAGATTATAGCCTCTCGGCATTGAGTCGGCTATAAATGTACAAAAACAGCAACAATATAAAAATTTAACTGGGGAAAGGATGTGTCCAGTATGTCTGGCTAGTCCCTTTCACGAAAT
>JAJZCJ010000083.1 GCA_021846145.1 Bacillota bacterium | reverse complement strand
GCCTTTTCTATAAGGGTACGAGTAAGATTAAGCCGACATCTCTCATTCAACGACGACTAAATCAACTAGGGCTAGAGGACATTGCGGAATTTTTGCTTGAATACAAACCTGATCTCATCCTATCAACTTTTCCCACACCTGCAGGTGTGTTGTCTCTTTTAAAAAAGCAAGGAGTTTGCCGCATCCCCACGGTAACTGTCATTACCGACCACGCGATTCATAGTCAATGGATTCATGACAACACCGATCATTATTTTGTCGGCTCAGAACATGTGCGTCGCGGATTAATTACGCGAGGCATTCCCAGCGACCGAATTTCTGTGACAGGTATTCCAATTAGCGCAAAGTTTATGGAACATAAGGACAAGGACGCGATTCGCGCCAAACTAGGCTTAGAAAACGATCAGCCGACATTACTGCTGTTGGCAGGTTCTTATGGGGCAATGACCGATATTGAAGAAATCTGCGACGAGTTGTTTCATGCAAAGGAACGTATGCAAATTATCGTAGTCAGCGGACGCAACGAAAAGCTTCGTTTGCAACTTGAGGAGATGGCACGGGAGGCGACCAATCCTGTGTGGGTATTCGGATTTACAAAAGAAGTGGATCAATTGATGGCAGTTTCTGATTTGTTAGTTACAAAAGCTGGTGGTTTAACGATTAGCGAAGCGTTAGCGATGGAACTGCCGATGCTTTTGTACCGCCCCATTCCGGGACAAGAGGTGCAAAATACGTCGTTTTTGGTGAAGTCTCATGTGGCTGTATTTGCACGTACCCGTAAGCAAGTGATGCAACTTGTGTATCGGTTATTTTATGAAGATCCAGCCAAGCTAAAACGCATGAAAAGTCATACCAAGAACATTCAAAAAAGCACCGCTGCCACTGACATCACACAAATGTTAACCGAAATCGAAACGTTGCCGATCATCACTAGTACCACCTTAACGGAGCACCTCTACGCTGAACAATCATGAACGCCCTGATTTTACGTTGGCGCAGTGCTGCGTCCCCCCGCTACATTCCTCTTGTTGCGGGGGTTGAATTTGTACGCAGTGCATTGATGCTTGTGCTGCTCCCTTCCCTTGGCGTACACCTTCTCGGCATGTCAATGGCCACCGTCGGCATTGCGATTAGTGCGCATTATCTTTTTGATAATGCGCTACGCCCGTTATTTGGCTATTTAGCAGACGAATTAGGCGCTAGTACCTTACTTGGCGGTGGCTTACTGATAAGTGGCGCTGCTATGGTGTTGATGTTTTCCAGTCGGAGTCCCTCTGCCCTCATCGCTGCCACCGCATTATTCGGAATTGGCACCTCTTCACTTTGGCCGATTGTCATCAGTCGACTGACTAGCGAAGTGCCAGAAGGACAACGCGCCAAATCACTAAGTACCGTGTACGCTGCCTGGATGATCGCCAGTGGCAGTGGGACGGTATTTGCTAATTTACTCTCCCAGTCCTTTGCACCTTTCGTCTTAACTACGCTCACAGCGGTACTACTGAGCAGTGGATCCTATGCATTTTTGTCCAAAATGAAATCTGCTACGTCTGTCTCTTTTCATTTGACTCGAGTTGTGCAAAACTGGATTCAAGACTGGCACTTGCTGTTTGTGCATTTAAAAGCTTCAAAGTGGTTATTCCCAGGTATGTACGTGCAAACGCTCGCGATCGGGTTGCTCATCCCTGTTTTTTCATCATACGCGAGAATCGTGTTGCACGATCATCCTGCGCAGGTCACCGTCGCGATGTTACTGGTTGGCGGTGCGGCAGTCAGCATGTTACCGCTCTTCGGTCGCTTAGTCGATCGTATCGGATCACGGCCTTTTCTGGTGGGCGGGTACCTTGGCGCTGGCATTGCCATCAGCTTATTTACAATGCAAAAATCTTTCTGGCCAGCCATCTCGGTGCTCATTGCAGCAGGAATTTTTTATGCCATGATCTTGCCTGCATGGAACAACGTGCTCGATCTTGCCGTCAGTGAGGAATGGCGAGCGGCCATGTGGGGATTTTTTATGATGATTGAGGGACTAGGCACAGCGACAGGGCCTCTCCTTAGCGGTGAGCTATGGGTCACTTGGGGCCCTCATGCCCCATTTTGGGCGACTGCGATCATCGTGATGGGCATGGCAGGACTGTATTCATTTTTGCGTCATCCGGCACTTATTCGCCGCTAGTTAGGAAGGATTGAGACACCTGTGAATGGGATTTTCATGACGATCGTCATTATCCTGATACTCCTTGTCTGGCTTCTTTACGGTCCACTAACGGAAGGTTTAGTCGACTTGTTGCAAAATCGCGCGGTCTATCATGGTCGCGGGACAACGCGGACGGTCACCCTCACATTTGATGACGGTCCCGATCCGCAATACACGCCACAACTGCTTGACCTTTTAAAACAACACGAAGCGAAAGCGGTATTTTTTGTACTCGGCAAAAAGGCGCAAGCTCACCCAGAGTTAATTCGCAGAATCAAGCTGGAGGGACACCGCCTAGGCAATCATACTTATCATCATGTGAATTCTTGGTTTATCACACCGTGGCGGCTGCGCGCTGAGATCCAAGAGACCAATCGTATACTTGAGGAAATCACGGGGGACAAGGTGCATTATTTTCGTCCGCCGTGGGGACGTTTAAATGCCTGGAGTCACTCCATTACCCGCAGATTAGGCATGGAGACCATCTTATGGTCACTTGTTGCCAAAGACTGGCGACCAGGCGATCAGCAAGCAAACATTCTAGCGCGTCTGACAAGCGGCATGGCCAATGGCTCCATTGTGCTACTGCACGATGCCGGCGATGCAGATGGCGCGCCTCACAACACGTTACACGCACTGGAAACATTGCTTCCTCGATTGAATACGCTTGGCTTTTCGTGCACATTTGATGCGCTGGATCAAGGGGTGCTGCAATTACATGAACCTATTTTCCAATATACGCGCACCAGTCAGCGATTCATTATTCCGTTGTGGTTACTGTGGGAGCGTCTATTTGATCATTTATATCACGTCTATCCAATGTCAAAATTATTTCGGTTAAGTGTCGTCCCTTGGCGATTTGGCACCAAGCAAACGGACTTATCACTAACTCCACAGAAAATCATCGCGCAAGGCGCAAGGGAAGCGGCAGCCACCCACACTACACCTAGTGATGCCACTGCAAGGACGACTCAGGTGATTCGCATTGAAAATGGTTCTCCGATGGTAGAATTGCACGTGCAAAATGTGACGTTACAAGAATTTGTCCATATTGAATCCCCTGAACGAATGGCGGTCTATTCTTTGAAAGTGGTACGGGAGAGTCTACACTACGTCGCCCAATCGTTACTTTTTGATGAACGTTTTAGCACGGCACAAGGCATATTTGGCATGACGTTGTTGCATCGCGGCTTGGATCGTTTGGGATTTCACGTAGAAGAAGTGGAACCAACACTGATGAACCGTTGGGTGACCAAGATTTTGGTGTTCATTATGGTGCTGTATCACCCGCAGGGACGCAAAAGGCTACACACCGGCTCGCAAGCGATGCGTCCCAAGTTGATCTGGATGACCAAGGAAGAACTGGTTCAGCGCTATTATGAACTACCACTGACTAAAGGTTCGTAGCTTCTTAAAAGCAGCTCAAGTTCACCAGACTCAGCTAGCAGAAACACTACCTACGTTAGAACGGTCATGACACCTCCGGTTGACGAATCAGACCGTCGATCTATCGCCTTTATTTAAGTAGAATTGGGGTAAGGTTCGGTGATACAGGTGCAAAAAACCGTTTTGTCGGATTCCTGTCGTGATTACAGCGACTGGATACGCCATCCTGATGGATATTCATGAGAACAAAGTGGATTTGAAGCCGATTCCTTATCACTGGATAAACACGCGCACCGCTCCAGCAATTGATCCAAGTGGAGCATTTTGGCGAATGAGACGCTCTAGGTAATACAGGAAATTATTGTAGACTTCCATGAATATTTTCCCTTCCACAGCGAACGCAAACAGGGATGCGGAGTACTCAATAGTGTTTATTCTATGAGAATCCGTAAATAGGTACGTATAGATGGGGCCACTGTCTTGGAAATGGGGATATTTGCGCAATTCCGATAATAAAACGAGTTCCTCAAGGGTGGAACAGCCTCTCACCGCTTCTAGAGTTGCAGCGATCAAGTCCTTATCCTCCGCGTTAGAATACAAGGCAAATTGCTTAGAGAGAAAAGAACCCAATTGCATCATGAGAGGGGCTTCACGAATAACGAACCGTACTGCGTCTTCTGTTTCGAAAGGCAAAAACAGATTCATGTCCATGATAGGTTGTAAGCGATCCATGAGTTGTTCGGTCGACAGTTTACGTGCATTCATACGATCCTTACCAAATTCGAGTTGGTTCACAATCCCAATTTGCAAGTACTGTCCCATATCATCAGCCCCCATATGGCATCTCCGCACAGACTGGGTCTGCGGCAAGCTTGAAAGTAAAGTTCAGACGCACCATATAACTCTCCTTCTTGTGCAAGACTATCATAAATATATCATAGTAGCAGTAGCACGTAGCGTTCAGCAATCAATTCGTTTTTCTACTGTCTACACATGTCGTAACAAATCCGATACTTGATGCCATGCTGTTGCTATTGCTGACGGCTATGCGATTCGATGATACTGACACTCTGTTCAAAGGCATGCTTATGGTTCACTACATCAACCACAAAATCCTCAGCCTGTTTTTGATCCATCACGAATGCGTACCCATTGTAGCTAAGAAACTGTAGCAGTGAGAGAAAAGCGGTTCGTTTGTTGGCATTGTGAAAAGCATGATTTTGCGCCAGTGATTCAAATAATGCCGCCGCTTTTTCGAATATAATCGGATAGGCATCATCGCCAAATGCTGATTGTCTGGGTCGATTGACGGCCGAATCGAGCAAATCCGGAAACTTCACTCCACTCTGTTCATCGGGCGAAAATTCCTTGATTACGTATAAATTGATGGCGATGACCTCTTCCGGTGTGAGAAACTTGGTCATCGATCTTTCAACCCTTCTATCGTCTGCTGATATTGTTCGACGTTTGCCTTTAAGATCTCAAAGAATTTCGGATCAATTCCCGTTGGAACAGATACGGATTTGCGAAGCACAATTTCACCTTCAGCCTCGTGTACGATAATTTCGATATCATCACCTAAGCCCAAATTCAGTTTTTGCAGCGAGTCCTTAGTAAAGGTCACGCCCCAGCTATTTCCAATTTTCGTTATTTTTCGGTGAATTCGATCCATATGAACTGCTCCCATCGTCAAAGGAATCTCTTGCTATTCTTACGTTACGCAACGCACGTTATACCTGTTATAACGATTATAACCATTTTTTCGGTCGAAGAGAAATTGAAATATAGGCATGGCATACGATGAGTGTAATGAAAGCGGGACTAATCTACCGAATATTGTGCATCGATCGCTTTTTTATATTACAATAGGGAAATAGATACCAGTTGTGCGTTGGGGGTGCTCGATTGTGAAAATATTTCCTAAAAAATATATGGCTTATGCGCTATTTTTTGTTGCTGGCTCTTTAGTAAGTGGTGGCGCTGTGTTTGCGGCAAGTGGTACGTGGGTGTCGGCATTATATCAGAGCGCAAACATCTATACTAACAATGCATTTAATACTAGCAGTTCTCAATTGGACTATAATGGTAGCTCTTATATCAATACGAATGCACTGATGAGTGCACTGGACCACGAAGGGTTTACATCGTCTTGGAATGGTCAGAGCCTAACCATCGACAATTCCTCCCCGACATATATACCCAGTAGTAGCACGCAAACCTCTAGTAGCACAGTCAATTCGAATGCTTCTACCTATTATAACGCCGCTTCTTCCAATAGTGTGTCGCTCTTTGACTACCCGCAGTTTGCCGAAGGTACGGGGGATCTGCCAGGAACGACCACTATTTACAGTAGTTTTGTCGACAATTTGGGGAACCGTTATTTGGAACCCGCGTTGTCGTGGAATTTGTCTGCTACGGGTAGTACAACTAGCAATACGAACGTTACCCTTGGCAATACACTTGGTCAACCCTATAGTTCACAGATTATCAATCAGCACGTTAACTACCAAACTTTCCACCAGCAAGCAGGAACAGCAGGCACTTTCTCGAAAATTTATAATTTGAATGGCAACTACAGTTATTTTACTGCCACGCTAGCACCTAGCGCCTATTATAACAACCAGCCGGTAAACAACGACGTTGGTTCACTAGAAATCATCAACGAAGCGACAGGAACAGACCTTTATTATTACAGCAATTTTAGTTCCAATATCACATCACCTGTCACCTTTACCGTTCCCCTCTACTATGTCAACCAAATTGAGGTGATTTTCAAGACGGATGGTTTGGGACTCATCAACCCGCAATTGATTAAATACTGATTTGGAGTGTGTAATTTCTGATGAACAAAAGAATTTTTATCAACTCAGCGGTGATTGGTCTTGCGCTGATCATGAGTGGTGGAATTGTATTTGCAGCTTCTGGTCACTATGTGCGCGCATTGCTGTCAACGGGCAGACTAACTGCGAACGGAAGATCAACACCGATACCTTATTTGTATTATAATGGGACACATTATTATCCTTTTAGCGATGCTTTTAGACTGCTCAATTACGCCAAAATAAGCGGCGCACAATCCTATGGGAATTTACGTATCAGTTCACCATTTGCTAATTCAGACATCAACGTCTCAATTGGCGGAAATTCTCTTGGCAACGTGTCAGAAATTTTAAATCAGGGCGTTCCTTATGTTAACGCCAATACCTTGTTTAACGCATTTAACAAGGTGGGTATTAATGCGTCTATTTCCAATCGCAGTGTCAATATTTCGCTGCCTGTAGATCTGCCCGCGTATCCCTCCACTAAAGTCGTATCGCTCTTTGACTACCCCCACTTTGCGCTTGGCAACAGCAATGCGGCTGGGTCAACCACTATTTATAACAATTTTTCCGATAATCTAGGCAATAATTATACGCTACCCACCTTATCTTGGAACGTATCGGCACCAGCAGCCCCGGCCACAACTACCACTACGACTCCTAAATATCTACCTTTTTACCCTACTGCGGGCACCGGTGGAACATTTTCCGAAATATATAATTTGTACGGTAAGTATAAGGGATTTAGTGCCCTGTTGGTTCCGAGCGCTTATTTTAACAACACCACCATCAATCCTAATACGGGCAGCCTAGAAATAGACCGTGGCAACGGCACCGCACTCTTTACCAGTGGCAATGTCAGCTCTGGCAACCTTAATCCCACGCGCGTGTATGTGAGCTTATATGGCGTCAAGCAAATTCAGGTTACCTTTACCACCAACGGCTTAGGGATGATCAATCCAGAATTGATTAAACGATAAATTCCCCACAATCACAACAACGCTTGAACCCACGATGGATTCAAGCGTTGTTGTGCATCCGTTTTATAGATACGTAAAGTTGTCATAGAGCGGAAACTTATCCGTGAGTTCCCGGACTTGGCGGATCGCCCGGTTAAGTGGCGGTTGCTGATTGTCAGAACGCAACACCCCGTCGATAATGTCCGCGATCACCTGCATTTCTTCCACACCCATGCCGCGCGTTGTCACCGCCGCAGTGCCCACTCGCACCCCGCTCGTAATATTGGGCTTTTGCGGATCATACGGAATCGCGTTTTTGTTAGTGGTCACACCGACTTCATCTAGCATGCGTTCAGCTACTTTGCCTGTCAGCCCGACACTGCGCACATCCACAAGCAATAAATGATTGTCTGTCCCACCTGACACAATAGTAAACCCGAGCTTGTCAAGTGCAGCCGCGAGCACCTTAGCATTGTCTACGACTTGTCGTGAATAGTCGATAAATTCAGGCCTCATCGCTTCGCCCAACGCCACCGCTTTCGCTGCAATGACATGCATTAAAGGGCCGCCTTGCGTGCCTGGAAACACCGCTTTGTCGATCGCTTTCGCTAAATCTGCCTTGCACAAAATCATCCCGCCACGCGGTCCGCGCAAGGTTTTGTGCGTCGTGGTCGTAACAATGTGAGCATAAGGCACCGGACTAGAATGCACGCCTGCCGCTACGAGGCCTGCAATGTGCGCCATGTCCACCATCAGGTAAGCACCGACCTCATCTGCAATCGCACGTAAGCGAGGAAAATCAAACTCCCTTGGGTACGCGCTAGCACCAGCGACGATCATCTTCGGCTGGTGTTCTTTGGCCAGTCGCTCTACCTCATCGTAGTTAATGCGGTGAGTCACCTCGTCTACGCCATAAGGGACAAAATCAAACAGTTGACCGGAAAAATTCACCGGACTGCCATGCGTCAAATGCCCCCCGTGCGCAAGATTCATCCCAAGCACCTTGTCTCCGGGTTTTAATACTGCTAAATAGGCGGCCATGTTGGCTTGTGCACCAGAATGCGGCTGAACGTTGGCGTGCTCTGCGCCAAAAAGTTTTTTTGCGCGTTCAATCGCCAGTGTTTCGACGACATCGACGTGCTCACAGCCTCCGTAGTAACGCTTGCCAGGGTAGCCTTCTGCATACTTGTTCGTAAGCACCGTCCCTAGCGCTTCAAGCACCGCGCGACTAACAAAATTTTCAGAAGCAATCAGTTCAATTTTTGCGTGTTGCCGTTTGCGTTCAGCCTCCATCGCTTCTGCGATTTCGGGATCAATAATATGTAAATGGCTCAACTTTTCAACCTCCGTTTTTAGTGGGGCGATGGTAACGAGTCGTCCATGCTGTAAATAGCCCGCTTCCCACCTATTAGTTTTGGTCGCGTGCGCGCAGCAGTTACTGCGGCTTCGCCGATCCAGCGAATGTTCATACGAACGGGCACCGCCACACGGCGCAGGTGCATGCCAATCAGCGTACTACCAATGTCAATCCCGGCATGCGCCTGGATCTCTTCTACTACCACCGGCGCTGAAAAATACCGATAAGCGGTCGCAGCAACCGCCCCACCTGCACCAGATACGGGGATGACCATGACCTCTTCTAGACCAAAAGTTTCCATCGTCTGGCGTTCAATGGTAAGTGCCCGGTTAATGTGTTCACACCCTTGAAATGCAAGGTGAAAGCCAAAAGGTTGGCGCGCCCGCAAGATGCCGTTCACCAGTGCCTTCGCCACTTCCAGTGAACCGGAGGTGCCGATTTTTTTGCCAATGACTTCACTACTGCTAGCACCGACAACGAGAATTTGGTTCGCCGTCAATCCAGCCACTTGCGCTAGCTCCGTCACCGCAAGATATGCATCCTCCTCGATCTGCCCCACACGCAGTTCCGCGCTCATGTGGACAACTCATCTTTTACTTCGTCTCCACACGCTTGTTCCAATTGCTTGATTTTATCGATGCGACGATGATGCCTGCCGCCTTCAAACGTAGTGCTAAGCCACACGCGAGAAATTTCTTCTGCGAGATCAAATCCGATGACACGGCCTCCCATCGTGAGGATATTGGTGTCGTTGTGCGCTCGCGTCATGCGCGCCGAGTAGGGATCATGCACGGTGACCGCACGAATACCGCGTACCTTGTTCGCTGCAATCGCCATCCCCAGTCCTGTCCCGCAAATGAGTATGCCGCGGTCAAACTCTCCACTTACCACACGCTTTGCAACTATCCTCGCATAATCAGGATAATCAACAGAATCTTCACTGTCGGTGCCAAAATCCACGAATTCCCACTCCACCATACCGTCTAGGCGCCTCAAAAGTTCTTCCTTTAAGGCGTATCCCCCGTGATCAGAGGCAACTGCCACTTTCATTATCCCACCCCCGCTTATGGCTATTATTGTAGACGATCCGTTACGACTTGCCAAGCTGAGCTTCAATCTTCACCAAGAGTTCCCGACAGGCCGCTTCGATCTGTTTAGCAGCCTGTTCGTAAGATTCATCATCGCCGCCAAACGGATCAGCAATATCACCAGAATTTCCAGTGGCATAGGAAAGCAAATTATAAATTTTCGATTGATATTGGGGATGTTTTTCAATCAGTACACGACGGTGACTTTCTGCAAGCGTTAATACTAAATCTGCCTCTGCCAGTATGGCCTCGTCCACCATACGCGCCAAATGTGGGATCGGCGCTGGCAACTGCCGTCGCAAAAGCGCACGCTCGGCCCCTTTTGACAATGCGGAACCGCCCCAAGCGGCCACGCCCGCAGAAGATACCCACACGTGATCCTGAAGATGCAATTCTGTAATCATCTGTTTACTAATCCACTCTGCCATCGGAGAACGACAGGTATTTCCTGTACAAATAAAGACAATGGACAACATCGCTGTTCGCCTTCCTTATCCACACCAATCATTAATACATGAACTTAAGCCCCAACAGCGCAAGTACCGCGCCACCCACCACTTGTCCGATATTCCCAAGCCACAAGTTTACTTTTTTGCCCAAAACAAGACCAACCAGCGAAAGCACTCCGCTCAGCACCCCAAACAGCAGTGACGGAATCAGCGGGTGTACGCGCAATGTACCGAGTGTAACCCCCACTGAGAACGAATCTACACTCACACCGAGCGCCAAAATGCTCAATTTTAGCCAATTTGCGAAAACGGGGATCGACTTTTGCGCGTCCTCACGTCGCCCAGCCTCCAGCACCATTTTCGCGCCAAAAAACATCAATATAATGGCGGCTACTTTTTGAATGATACCGCCAAAGCTTAAGTACAACAAGTCACCCAACCAGATCCCCACAAGCGACAAAATGATATGCATCAGTGCCACAAGCAAGGTCAAGCGCCCCACGTCTCGCCAGCGCAGCCCCCGTGCCCCAAGCCCGATGCCTAAAGAAAATGCGTCCATTCCGAGGGCAATGCCAATCATCAGTAGTGTTGCCCAAAGCCCTGCCAAACTCTCCACCCGCCCTGTACTGTGCATATGCTGCTTCTCTCCATGGTTATGCCAACCTAGATGGAAAGATGAGACGGGCAGGGGTATTCTCGCTTAGAAGTTGATAAATTGACCACCAGATGCTTTGTATAGTCGATTCAATAGAGCAACCGTCGCGGGATCTTCTATCCCATCGGCAGTTGATGTTGCAAATCCACGAGCTAACATGACCTCCACCTGAGCTTGATCGCATTCACGCAAAATCCGGTACAAGCGACTGGCCGCCTCTGTGGGCGTATGGCCAAGTGGCAACACCACATCCGCACCAATCTCACGCTCACTTGTCAGTAGCGCGATTTTTTTACCCTGTGCGTGCGCCATGTCTACTTGCCCTTTTGCATACTGCCAAAATGTCTCCTCATCGTCAGAAAACACCACCTGCAAGCTGCCTTTTGGCGCGTAGTGGCGATATTTTTGTCCCGGTGCCCGCGGCACAGCCTCAGTATCTTGATGTTGTAAATGAGGATCTAACTCAACGGGCACGCCAAACTGCGATAATGCGTGCTCGTCAATCGCGCCTGGGCGCAATATGATGATGCGCGCATCATCTCCTGCTTGCACCTCAATCACAGTAGATTCAATACCGACGTGACAATTTCCGCCATCGATGACGCCTGCAATCCGGCCTGCCAAATCTTCTAGCAC
>JAJZCJ010000082.1 GCA_021846145.1 Bacillota bacterium | reverse complement strand
TGCTGCTAGGGTCTTTTATTTTTTTAGGTGACAGCGATCACAGGTTCCTATGACAGGAACAGCCTATGATAAAAACATTATCACATTTTTAACTTGACGCACTATTGCACATAACGGCCCGACTGTTGATTAAGTCAACAAGCGCTACAAATGCATAAATATTCAACTAGCCATTTCCATGTCCCACTGAATTAGCGCCCCCGTTAAGTAATTCCCTGAGTCTCTACCGTTCAACTCTCTGAGATTTACCGTCTTTAAGGAGACGAAAATACCCCGAGAGGATGTCTTGAAAACTGGGGGTTTCTCCAATGTCATCAATGTACTCCCACAACAATGACTCTCCTGTTTGAACATCGAGAACCTCGAACTCCATTTGCCTCGAACGCCAAACAGAAACTCTGACAAAGCATGGTTCCGTGTGATGATCTACAGTCTTTGCCACATTAGGTAGCGTAGACTCTTCGATGTTTTGATCCGGAACGAAATACTCCGTTAATATCCCTTGTATTTTTAGATCATTTTCGATTTCCTTAACCCAATTTAGAAATTGAAAGTGCATGTCGATTCTCATCCTCCTCCTTCACGCGATTCGTTATGGGGCTAAGCTCCCTTTAGCTCACGAAGATTTCGTCATGAAAATCTTTCAGACACCTTGCGTTTCGCTAAGTGAAGGCGTTTTTTCTGCACAGCATCTAAATGTTCCTCGATTGGCTCATAAATACTGATTACAAGGTCAAAGTCGTGGTTTGTCCACGCTTGTCTAGCTGTTTCCTCAATTTCTCTTAGTTTCTGAAGTTGCATTGCTTCTTTTCGTAATTCAGCACTTCTGCTGTATACATCCTTTATATACTGACCGTCACCAATTACAGCCTCTTCGCCAATGCGATAAAAAAAATCAGCAAGGTGACTTACACCGAGTTCAACACTTGCTTGATTGCTTGCGTTCCAGTTCCAGAGTGTTCCTATGGCTCCTGCATCGGACGAGTGTGCGATTACATCGTTGATGGTGACTTCAATATTCGCACCCAAAAGACCAATGACAAGATCAATTTCATTTCTTCCGTGGAGGACTTTGACATATCGATCAGACGAGTTAAATTGAACCTCGCGCGAATTACACACTGTTTTTACAAATCCATGATCACGTACGAGGTAATCAAATGCTTTGCTTACAAAGGCTTCGAATCCAAGTGCCTCCTTATTGCTCACACTGCCACCCTCCCGTAGTAATGGATTTGAACCGTTATGTCATATAGCAAAGCCCCTGAATACGCCATAAGTCTGTTTAGTTTCACCCCTCACAATAATTATTCAAAGTAAGTCATTATAGAGGTATTTCTGTAAAATTTCATGTATCTCTTGTTCCCTTTTGGCTGCAAAACTCTGGTCAACTTTACCCATCAACTCTATTTGCTTAGAAAAGATAATTCTTCGGCAATCTTGTTTCGGAACTCAATGATCTAATTCGTAATTTACTGCCATTTGATGTGTGACACTAGCGAACACCCAATACAACAATTCCGAAAGGTGATTTGTGGTCTTTCGTTCTAACTCTTGACCGCGCTCCACGATCATATAATGGTACCCGTTGGCATTAACTTCAATGTGTGGACGAGCGCCGTCTTGCGTCTGTCCATATGTAGGTAACAAAAATGAAGGCGGACTGATTCTTTTAGCTATTTTATCGATCATATCTTTGATCTGTTCAAGTGTGCGATGATCTGCCATGCCACACCTCCTATCTTGAAAAATCATAATTGATTTTCAGTTAAACTGCCCGTTAACGACACAACGGGCTGTCGTTCTTGCCCCCACATGCGCAAGTAGAATTCTTGAAAACTTGCGGAGAGTCAGTCCTTAAGGGGTTCTATCCAAACTTTATAGACCACTCTTCCATTCACTTCCTCAGACGCAATTTTCACCGCAAGCCGTGGAAGTGATTTGTCCTGGGTTCGGATGAATTCAGCACTCTGAGGGACAAGTTTACAGAGGTGGGTTGCAACCTTCTCATCTGGTGTCGCATATCCAACAGCTTCATGTCCAAAAAAGCCCGAACAAACAAAATCCGAACAGATTGAATCAGCCCATTCTTGCGCTTCCCAGTCTGAATCAAAAGTCATATCGTCCTCTTTGTAACGACCGTTAATCCAGTGAATCTGCAAGAGGGGTTCCTCAAGTCAACGGGTGTTACTCAGCACTACGGCCCGTTTACAGAACAACTAAGACAGCTTTAGTATGGATATTCATTCAACATACAGTCACTTGCACGATTACTTACTTAGGCGTATAGACCAGTATGACTACTCCGTTCGTGAATCGTTCCATGCCCACCAAAGTCAAGTGGGGCGGCGTCTGAACGTCCTCAAAGAGGTGTTGCCCCCTTCCTACTGCAGTCGGTGTCAGTAAGAAATGAAACTCATCAATTAGGTTATGTTCTAAGAGAGTGTCATCCAATGGACCAGTACCGTACTTGACAATGTTTTTTCCTGGCTGCCGCTTAAGGTTAGCGACAAATGTACCAATGTCACCTTGGATAACAGTCGCATTCCAGATGGTCTCTTTAAGCGTGGTCGTCGCCACGTACTTTGGAAGGCTATTCATCCGATCAACGAATTCACTCCGGTCCATGCTTGGATACGCTTTTGAAAGACCTTCGTAGGTTCTCCTCCCTAGCAAAAGGGCATCAGCAGAGAATAGCAGCTTGGTCGCATACTGCATATGTTCGTCGTTTAAATATGCAGCCGCCCACTCGTGTGGAGATCCGATTTCCCCGCCAAGGCTTACATGTGTTGACTCAATTAGCTTTCTCATATGCACCCCTCCATGGGATTTTTAGGTTTGTCGTTGGTGGTAAGCAATAACAGTTAAAAGGCGTTCAGAGTAACCTTGGCTCCGGGTATTAATTCCATTAACAGTGGTACAATCCTTCGTAAGTCTAATTGAATTAAACGGTCCAAAAGTTCCATAAGACCCTCACGACAACGATTGTATAATTATGTAACGTCCCATTGTTTGAACCTTACTGAATTAGCAACCTTACGATTGATTCTTATTCCCAAATGACCACAATATCATCACTATCAACCATACAGTTCACTATGCCGTGGGGATCACTGCCGAGGCTTGTTTGTCAACAAACTACACCCATGAGAAGCAACATCACTGATTGTTTTGATATTCAGAGTAAAGATGATATCCACCGCCTTTAAACAGTTGTAACATTTTTATCCATTTCTCCTGGAGTTCCAGCAAGATCTCACCAATATCCGTTTCTTCTTCTTTTTTCTGGGGAACTGTCTCTAAAATTTCGAAAATGAACGAATCTGCACCGAATTGTTTCCACTCTGCCTGTAATGCTTTATTGGGATGCAATCCAGCATCAAGTTCAAATTTTCGCCTATTCATAATTTTAAGATCCTGTGTAGATTCAATGAGAATTTTTTTGTTAAAGGTATTCTTAATCTGAAATATTCCTGCGATCGGTTTAATCTCACGTGCCAGCATCTTAAGTTCTTTCTTGCGGTCCATCGTTCTTCCCCTTTTTTATTATTTCCGAAAAAATAGGTGCCGCCAATTGCTTGGTGTGGTCACTAATATCAGGTGGCCAAATCTCAATAAACTTGTGAAATTGTGATGAGTCGCCAGAATATAACGCTCTCAAAGCTTCTTCATACTGATGACGATTGCCTGCCATCACCATCATAAAGCGATACGTCGCCTCCTGTGCGTTTCGCACAGTATCTTTGTGCATATGAACACGACGTGCTTCATCTATCAATTTGCGTATCGTGACAGACGCTCCGCCTTGCTGATTTTTGAGCCATTCCCAATGACGTGGCAATAATGTAATCTCCCCTGCTACTACCCCAAGTCTAGGTCGGCCACGACGAGGTGTTTGAGATTCTATTTGATCCGTTGAAGCATTCGGAAACATCTGCGACAATTTACTTAATACAGTATTCTTTGTGCCGCGAAAATCTACTTCTACTTGATTGCTTGTAGAGTCCTCAAATATGAGTAGCTGCCATAACTCGTCTTCCGGAATTACATCTTTCACAATCGATGTAACTTCCAGTAAATTGCCAGAAGCAACTATCCGCTCACCAAAAAATGCTGTGAAGTTCTTCTCCATGAAGTTATTAGACACCTTGTTATCCCCTTATCAAAGACTACAGCGCGTGTCAATTGCGACGTGCAGTTCGCTCTATGCCATCAGTGATTACATTAAACAGTTGGTGCGGCAGGTCGTGTCCCATACCTTCAACCAACATAAGTTCGGCGCTCGGGATTGCAGATGCCGTGTCCTCACCGCACGCCGGGACGAACAAAGGATCGTCCTCCCCATGAATAACAAGTGCTGGTACTTTTATGGTCGCCAGTAGCGGACGACGATCACCGGAGACAGCGATCGCTGCAATTTGTCGCCCGAAACTGCCTGGATCGTAGGCGCGCTGGACTTCCTCCAGAATAAGTGCCCGATGAGCATCCTCTTCAAACGCATAGCCGGTGCCGGCTATGCGTTTGGCAAAAGCAAGACTATGCGCCAAAAATCCGGCTTCATCCTCAAATGGATTCGGCACCGGTTTAGTCATCATTGCCATGACATCCGGGGCAGTCTGCGGAAGAACGGGATTACCGGAGCTGGACATAATAGAGATGAGCGATAAAACCCGTTCAGGGTGCTCACTAGCCGCAATCTGGGCGATCATTCCGCCCATCGACCTGCCGACAAAATGTGCCTTGTTAATTGAAAGAGCGTCGAGCAATCCGATAGCATCGTCGGACATGTCGTTGAGGGTGTAAGGTATGTCCGGTCGTTGACCCGACATGAGAGCAGTCGCCAATGCTCCGAAATCCAGAACCCGATAATGGTGAAAGTGTGTCGAGCAACCTGAGTCACGATTGTCAAAGCGGATCACGCGAAAACCCCGCGCTGCTAATATCCGACAAAACGGAGCCGTCCATCGGATCATCTGAGTTCCAAGCCCGGCGATTAGGACTACAGCCTCGTCATTTTCGTCACCGAAACTATCATAGGCTAAATCGATACCGTTGACTTTCTTGATGCTCATGGTCATATTCTCCTCCAATTAACTCGTTATAGGAAGTTCTGTCATAGGCAGAAGGCGTGAATCCTCGATTGCTGCAGTACCTCATTTACCAGTTATTACACAACTCATCCGTACCAACGGACTGAAAATCCATCACATATACGGCCCTTATTTAGTTCTTTGTCGTGATTTTTCAAGACAATTTCTAGTCTTAATGAATTACACCCATGACATGTTTACCTAAGTTCCTCAAAATGCTAGCACTAATTATATCCGGATAAAAAAAATAAGTCAATATTATCCGGGTATAATATATTTTTTTGTTTATCGTGGAGGATTAAATGCAAAAGACTCGGTCAAAACGGAACCGCGCTGTTGAGAGTTAGTGTTTACTCTATGTTGTACATACCTGTGCCAATACGCTCATTGTAATGGAATTTCTATACGCCCCACAAAACGAGAAACAGTCGGAAATTGACCCCTGCTTAACATTTAGGCTTGGTCGAAAAACAACAACAAGATACCAATCACATATCCGCAAGAGGCTATGATGAGAGCATTTGTGAGTCTAATAGAAAGTGAACCCATTTCCATCACGTGTATTCACGCTCTCGATGCTATTAATAATAACGGCCCGTTACTGACATAAGACTAGCACAATAGATCTGCATACATATATGAATTTTGTGTATAATCAGTCTTTGCATTTTAGTCCACCACGATTGTTCAACTCGATCCTGGCTCCATTCGCTTTTTTCATTTATATAAAAAATAAAGCATGGTTTGACCCGGTTCATCAAATCATGCTTTATTTTACATTTATTATATGATTTAGTGTAGTCGAGGGGCGTCGATACCCATAAAGTACGTAATCAATTTTTACATCATGTCCACGATACTGTAACTTAATATCCCTTGATGACAAGTGATAATTGCTCGTTTTAACGCCATTTTTGACTGTGCATTTAATGACTAGCCATGAATAGTTTTTCTCTTTTGAATTTCAAAACCTGCATCATCCACATGTTCCCTCGCATTATTCAGATACTACCTCTGAAGCACAACGAGGAGAAATATGCATGTCTAATCGTAGCAATACGCCCATCGTTCCACAAGCCATGCGCTTACTTGATCAATTGAAGTATGAAATCGCACAAGAATTAGGTATCCAGGTTCCAACTGGTGATTACTGGGGCACGATTGGCGGAAATATGACACGTAAGCTCGTAGCATTGGCGGAGGAGCGCTCCATTGTCTGAACGACAAAATTTTTTATCAGCAGATTCAATTCATTCGCCGCTTTTGTAGGAATCTGATGCTTTACATCCGGCACAAAAACCAACTGACTATGGGGCAAGTTCTTGAGTGCCAACCGGGCATATGGATGAAACCCGTGATCCTTGGCTCCATATACCAACAGAACAGGATTCTTGATTTCTGGTAATCGCGCAGTGCAATTATATTTCAAACTTGAACGGTAGTACTCCTCGATATTTTTTGCGTTCCCTTTTCCGGCTTCCTGAAACGCCTTCCAGAACAACTTCGGGTTATCAGAGTTGCTCCAGGTTACATAAAAAGCTAGTAACTTAACTGCCGATATTTTGGCACACATGGCTGCTAGGGAAATCTTTCTTTTCAAACTTGAGTCACGTACTTCAGACAATGCGCCCACCAGGACGCTTCCAAGCGCCCGTTCCGGATGGGTCAACAAAAACTCCAGAACAATCGACGCCCCCGTCGAATAGCCGCATAGGAAGACTTTATCAATTTGCAATTCATCCAGAAGGTGTCTCATGTCTTCAACGATTAAAGGATAAGTCAAAGTTTTCCGGGAAGATCCGCTCTTCCCATGTCCTCTTATATCGAAAATAATTGTCTGCATTGTTTTTGATAATTCGTCAACCTGGTGTGTGAACGTCACGCTGCTAAGTACAGGTGGATGGACAAACATGACCGGAATCCCTTTGCCATTCACTTCATAAAAAATTGAACATCCGTCTACTCCCTTGATTGGCATGTTCGTCTTCCCTTCGTTGAGGCTTGATTTTCTAATTTTTATTGTTTATGCCACGGTTTAAAGTGCCTGATTTTTTCCAGTAAACTGGATGAATTCCCATCAAAAGTGAGAGCCCGGTCGTCAACATACACAATGGCAGGCACCTTTTCTCCCGTCACGTCGTCGACAACAATTTCCCACTTCGTCAGGAATGTTAGCGGCTCCCTGCCAACCACTTTTATAAGAATTGATCACTCCGTCGAAATCGAAGACAACGTTCAAGACAGCACCCCATTATACGCCTGATCGTTTTGACGTTTAATTTGCCCCGTTTTACAGACCAAATACAAATGACGCGAGTCCGGAATCTCAGCGATCACTATAACCCGCGTCATTAAAGAATATTGTGTGGAGCCTTGCCAGACTCGAACTGGCGACTTGTGCTAGATTCTTCGTGAAAATACGTTAGCTGAAGCTAATAAAATTAGGGGTTGTTAATCCTAGACATGGGGTATCCATTGATTTTGGGTAGACTATCATCAGATTGACCATTAAGAATGCAAATAAGGAGGTGGTGCCCGATGACAACGAATCGCATACCTAATAGATTAGCCAAGGAGAAGTCGCCATACTTGCTTCAACATGCTTACAATCCAGTTGATTGGTTCCCTTGGTCAGATGAGGCTTTTGAGATAGCGAAACACCAAAATAAGCCCGTCTTTTTATCTATTGGGTATAGCTAACGTCGTTTTCCACAAGTACTTGTCACTGGTGTCATGTAATGGAAAGAGAATCGTTTGAGGATCATGAGGTAGCGAACTATCTCAATCAGTACTTTGTGGCAATTAAGGTGGATCGAGAAGAAAGGCCAGACGTGGATCACTTGTACATGAATGTTTGTACCGCCATGACAGGTCAAGGGGGGTGGCCGCTGACATTGATTCTCACACCGGATAAAAAGCCCTTTTTTGCAGGCACTTATTTCCCTAAAACTAGAAAGTACGGTCACATAGGCTTGCTGGAACTGTTGCCGCAACTAATCGAGGTGTGGCAACATGAACGATACAAAGCAGAGGCAATCGGGGAACAACTGACCCATTCGCTGCAAGAGTTTACGAGCAATCAGTCAAAATCTGCAGATTTAACTCCAGAGCCTGAATTTTTTACCACATTATACGCAGAACTCCAACAGGAATTTGATCAGCGTTACGCTGGATTTGGAGATGCTCCTAAATTTCCTTCACCGCAAAATATTCTGTTTTTGTTGCGCCACTACACATTGACGAAAGATGAACAAGCATTGCACATGGCGTTGACTACACTTGAAAAAATGCACCGAGGCGGGATATTCGACCATATTGGCGGAGGGTTTGCTCGCTATTCTACGGATCGCAAGTGGCTGATCCCTCATTTTGAAAAGATGTTATATGACAACGCTTTGCTTGCGCACGCGTATCTTGATGCATTTCACTTGACCCATGATCCCGTATGGAAAGGGATCGCGATCAGCATTCTTGACTATGTCCTGCGTGAAATGCATAGCGAAGAGGGTGCATTTTACGCGGCGCAAGACGCAGATGCGCAAGGGGAAGAGGGGAAGTTCTACACATTTACTACTGCAGAAATTACCAGCATTCTTCATGACGAAGCAGAGGCATTTGTGCGTTTTTTTGGCATGACAGACAAAGGTAATTTTGAAGAGAAAAATGTGCTTCACCTGCAATCGATCAATGATCAGGAGTGGCGGGATTGGGTATTGCAATCCCACCATCAGGACAAGCACATGACCGCGCTTGTCAACAAAGTGTATGCTTATCGTGAACAACGTGTCCCTCCTTTTAAGGATGACAAGGTATTGCTTGGCTGGAATGGGTTGATGATTTCAGCGTTTGCAAAAGCAGAACGGCTATTTGGGGACGGACAATACGGCAACGCGGCGATCGCGGCGCATGACTTTTTAATGGAGCATTTACGTTCAGAGGATGGGCGGTTGCTTGCCCGCTATCGAGATGGTGAAGTCAAACACCCTGCTGTTTTGGATGATTACGCATATTTTGCTTGGGCACAACTTGAGTTATACGAACTCACAATGGACGTGAAATATCTCCAAAACGCAATCGAATGTGCGCAAGACATACAGCGTTTGTTTGGTGATGAATCGGGGGGTGGTTATTTCCTAAGTGGATATGATGCAGAAGCATTAGTGATTCGCATGAAATCATGGTATGACGGTGCACTGCCCTCTGGAAATTCAGTTGCAACCTATGTGCTGGCCAAGTTGGCATCACTAACAGGTGATGTTCCACTTATTGCTGAACGAGATGCACAAATACAAGCTGTTTATGCGCAAGCAAACCAGCATCCTGCAGGATATGCGTTTTTTGCTATCGCATTGCAACTGGTATTATTTCCCGCAAAAGAAGTAGTGGTAGCTGCAAACGATATCGACCAAGCTCTAGATTGGGTCAGATTGATCCAAAAGCAATTTCGCCCGCAAATGAGTCTGCTTGTCAGAAATGACAAAGATGCTCACACATTTAATCAATTGGCCCCGTTTACAAAAGGACAAAATCCGCAACATGGCGAACTAACTGCTTATGTCTGTGAGCATTTTACCTGCCATTCGCCAGTCACTAATTGGGAATCACTTTCTAATTTGCTTGATGGGTAGAGTGTTACTTGAAAAATTCAGGATTTAATTTCGAGCGATTCAGCATGTCTTCAAACGATTCAGCTTCTTCTTTAGGTACAAATAAGGAAGCAAAGTCATCTTCATCTGAAGTATGGTTTTGCTTTTCTTTGCGTTTATTTATGTTTGGCTTCGCCGCCGCTGTGGGTGTGCTGGACTTAGTTAGATGCCGCTGAATGATTACCAATCTTATTTTTAGTTACATATTCAGGACGAATGCCTATTTCATTTTCTGTTTCTATACCAATATCAGGAGGCTTTGGTCGCCAACCAATCGGATCAACCCGAGTCCGTATTTTCTCTTTCTTTCCCCGAACTTCCCTTCCACCGCGTTGCCGCGATCTTCGCCATACGACAGCCATGCTATTGCGCGAAGATGGCGTAGACACGAAAACGATCCAGGAGCGATTGCGCCATTCTAAGCTTTCTACGACGGCTGATATCTACACTCACGAATCGGAGCAGGTGATGGAAATCGAACCCACGCTATCAGCTTGGAAGGCTGGAAAAACGCTAATTCCACCTTATTCAAACTTTCGTGCCCATTTCGTGCCCAACTCACTTATCTCATGAAACGATAGGCACACGTTCTAAACGACCCCACTTCGCTTTTCTTCTTCACCAATTTTTTTACTCAAAAATATCTTGCATGACAATGTCCAACTCGCCAAAAATGCTGACTGGAATCGTCTCATCTTTGTTGTAAACTATTGGAAAATAATTGCTTCCATCAGCGAACAAGTAGACCTCTACAAATTGATTGTACGGATCAACAATCCAATACTCACGAACCCCTGCGTTTCGATACGCCTTTAGCTTGGCCGTTTTATCTTTGTAAGCCGTGGATGGCGACAGAATTTCGATCACCATATCCGGCACACCCACACAACCCTTGTACTGAATTTTATTAGGATCACAAATAATGGTGATGTCGGGAATGACATAATCGCCAGATTCATCCCCATTCAAATATACATCATACGGGGAGGTGAACAACTTATACGACTTGCCTTTCAGGTACGTGCTAATCTCTCGTACCAAATTCACCAAAATAGCTTGATGCTCCGAAGAGGGAGACGGCGACATGTCATAAATAACGCCACCAATCCGCTCCCACCGTTCGAATGATGCTTGGACAGACAAATGATTTGGCAACCGAAACGCCCCCTGCGAGTATCATTATCATCCATCATACCCAAACTGCCGCACATACGCACGTTTCACTGCGTGAAGAGATTTGGTCAGACGAGAGTTATGTTTTGTTGCGCCAAGACGAACCCATCATAGATCCTCTAATATGACTTGGTCACGCCAATATTACACTAACGGCCAACACTTATTCGCACGTTACCGAAACGATGCAACGAGAAGCAGTCGAAAAGCTGTCCGAAGCTTTCAGAAAATCACCAGATAAATAAAATTGTAGCTGAGCAAAATAAAAGACCCCTCGGAAGTCCCGAGAAGCCTTGATTTTATTGGAGCGGGTGATGGGAATCGAACCCACGCTATCAGCTTGGAAGGCTGGAGTTCTACCATTGAACTACACCCGCATATAAAATTGAGAAAATGGCGTGCCCGGAGAGATTCGAACTCCCGACCTTTTGATTCGAAGTCAACCACTCTATCCAGCTGAGCTACGGGCACAACCTCGTATGGTGGGCCCACTAGGACTCGAACCTAGGACCAACCGGTTATGAGCCGGCCGCTCTGACCAACTGAGCTATAGGCCCAAAAATAAATTGGAGCGGAAGACGGGATTCGAACCCGCGACCCTCGCCTTGGCAAGGCGATGCTCTACCCCTGAGCCACTTCCGCATAACGCTTTTTTATTATAACGACATCTACCTG
>JAJZCJ010000081.1 GCA_021846145.1 Bacillota bacterium | reverse complement strand
CCAGATTTTGTGAAAGTGGCAGAGGCGTACGGTGCCCTAGGATTGCGTGCTACCACCCCCATGGAAGCGGAAGCGGTGATTGCGCAGGCGATGGCCTATGATGGTCCGGTGGTTATGGATTTTGTCGTCAAAGAAGAGGAAAACGTATTTCCGATGGTGCCTCCTGGAAAAGGCAACCATGAGATGACGCTGGAATGGGGGGTGGAGTAGGATGGAGATCGAACGCACCTTTTCTATTTTGGTGAATGATCGGCCTGGTGTATTGACTCGCATAGCCGGACTATTTGCTCGCCGTGGATTCAATATTTCCAGCATCACGGTGGGAGTGGCAGAAGAAGAAGGGGTCAGTCGGATGACCATTGTCAGTCATGGTAATCAAGCGATGGCGATGCAGGTGCTGACGCAGGTGGGTAAGCTTGTTGACGTGCTTGATGTGATCGACATGTCCCAAGAGAAGATCGTCAAACGTGAGTTGGCGCTGATCAAGGTCAAGGCAGATCGGAGTAACCGTCAGGAAATATCACATATTCTTGATCCCTTTCGTGTGTTGGTCGTGGACGTGGGACATACTTCTATCACGGTACAAATTACCGGAGATGTGGAGAAAATCGATGCACTGATTGGGCTGTTAAGGCCCTATGGCATCGTCGAAATATCGCGGACTGGTGTGACTGCGTTGCTTCGTTCGGGTACAGAAGAGGCAAACGATGCCGTCGTGTAAATTTAGCTAGGACAAAATAACCAATAAATCATGGATATGGATAGAAAGTGAGTGGCTAACAAATGGAAATGTTTTATGAACATGATGCGGATTTAAATGTGCTCTCTGGTAAAACGGTGGCAGTGATCGGATATGGTAGTCAAGGTCATTCTCAAGCGCAAAATTTGCGCGATAGTGGCGTCAAGGTAATTATTGGGCAACGTCCTGGCAAGTCTGCCAAACAAGCAGAAGAAGATGGATTTCAAGTAGTTTCTGTGCAAGAGGCGGCACAAACGGCTGACGTGTTGCAAATCTTGTTGCCTGACGAATCGCAAAGTAAGGTGTATCGTGAAGAAATTCTTCCTTATCTGCGCAAAGGTCAAACATTGATGTTTTCGCACGGATTTAATATTCATTTTCGTCAGGTCGTGCCTACGGAATTCGTCGATGTCATCATGGTAGCGCCAAAAGGCCCTGGGCATTTAGTGCGGCGGGTATATGAGTCTGGCGGCGGGGTTCCTGCGTTAGTCGCGGTGGAACAAGATGCTAGTGGGCAGGCGATGGCTACTGCGCTTGCTTATGCAAAGGGCATCGGCGCAACAAAAGCGGGTGTGCTGACGACGACGTTTCGTGAGGAAACAGAAACGGACCTATTTGGTGAGCAGGCAGTGCTTTGTGGAGGACTTGCTGGTCTGATTAAAGCTGGGTTTGAAACATTAGTAGAGGCCGGATATCAACCAGAAGTAGCATTTTTTGAATGCATGCATGAAGTCAAGTTAATTGTTGATCTAATCTATGAAGGCGGATTGTCCCGCATGAACTTTTCGATTAGCGATACCGCAGAATTTGGCGGTTACATGGCACAAAACAAAATTGTCACTGATGAGACACGCAAGGCGATGAAGGGGCTACTGACAGACATTCAGGAGGGCACATTTGCGCGCAACTGGATTCTTGAAAACCAAGCGGGGAGGCCATCATTTTCTGCGATTAAGCGGCGTGATGAGGATCTGCAAATTGAACAGGTGGGCCAATCGCTGCGCGGCATGATGAATTTCATTAAAAAATAGACCTGCTGATTTAGGTGTTGAAAAGAGGGAAATAATCGGTGTCATATCAAGTTGTGCTATTGCCAGGGGATGGTATTGGCCCTGAGATTGTTGACGAAGCAGTGCGTGTGCTCGAAGCAGTCACTGGCCATTCGGGTGAGATCGAGTTTTCGACGCAACTGCTTGGCGGGAGAGCGATTGACGAGACGGGGGAGCCGTTTCCTGAAGTGACAAGGAAGGCGGTACTAGCAGCAGATGCCGTGTTGCTTGGGGCTGTCGGTGGACCGAAATGGGACAAGGGACCTGGTCACTTGCGCCCGGAAGGCGGTCTGCTCGCGCTACGTAAGGCACTTGGTGTATACGCTAATATCAGGCCAGTTAAGGCATTTAAGGAATTGATCGACGCATCTCCGCTCAAACCAGAACTTGCAGGAGCCGTAGATTTGCTGATTGTTCGGGAATTGACAGGCGGCGTGTATTTTGGTGAACGCGAACGAGGTGTTAGTGATTCTGGCGAGCGTTTTGCAAGGGATACGATGTTGTATACGGAATCGGAGATCAAGCGAGTTGTTCGGCGTGGGTTTGAGATTGCGCAAGGTAGAAACAAGCGATTAGCTTCAGTGGACAAAGCGAATGTGCTGGACAGTTCACGCTTATGGCGCGAATTAGTAGAAGAGATGAAGGGTGAATATCCGGACGTTCAGGTGGAGCATGTGCTGGTGGATGCCTGTGCCATGTACCTTGTGACAAAGCCGCAACATTTTGATGTCGTGGTGACAGAAAATTTATTTGGCGACATATTAAGTGATGAGGCGGCCGTACTTACTGGTTCGATTGGATTGTTGCCCTCTGCGAGTTTGGGTGATCAATCAGGGCTGTATGAACCGATTCACGGCTCTGCGCCTGATATTGCTGGCCTTGGCATCGCCAATCCGGTGGGGACAATTCTATCGGCAGCGATGATGTTGCGTTATTCGCTTCATATGCTAAGTGAGGCAGAACGTATTGAGCACGCCGTCGCTGTTGCGTTAGCTGATGGCGCGCGCACAAAGGATATCGCAAGAGCTGGGGAAGCTGTATTAACAACAAAGGCAATGACAGAGGCTGTTCTTGCTCACTTGTAATGGGATAATTGGTTTATTTTATTGGTAAAAAAGATCCAACTCATTTTGTGGAAAAAGTGAGTTGGGTCTTTTTGCTCACTTGGTGATAATATGAAGACAAAGATATGTGTGAAAGGAGCCGCAATTGTTGGACAACCAGCCTGTGATTGTGCAAATGGATGGCACCATCCTTTTGGATGTACATCATGAACATGTAGAAGAAGCGAGAATATTGCTTGCCAAATTTGCTGAACTGGAAAAAAGCCCCGATCATTTCCACACCTATCGCGTGACTTCGTTGTCACTTTGGAATTCGGCGTCTGCAGGTCATCAACCTCAGGAAATTTTGCATGACTTGCGTTCACTTAGCCGTTATGAGATTCCTGTCTCTATTCAGCGGTTGATAATGGAAACGATGGAACGTTATGGGCTACTGGAACTACATAAAGGGACAGATGGTTTGGTGTTGACGGCAAAAGACGAATGGGTACTTCAGGAAGTCATTAAACATAAATCAATTGCGCCATTGGTCAGAAATGTGATTTCGCCATTTGCAGTGGAAGTGCCTTTGCTCTCCCGTGGGACGATTAAGGTGGCACTAACGAAAATGGGCTATCCTGTGAAAGATCTAGCAGGGTATGCAGAAGGGGAACCATTATCTCTGGCTATCAAGCCACATCTTGCAGGTGGCACGCCATTTGTGCTAAGGGAGTATCAAAGACAGGCGGTAGAAGCATTTCACCAAGGCGGGGGACTGTCTGGTGGATCCGGTGTACTCACATTACCGTGTGGAGCAGGGAAGACGATCATCGGGTTAAAGGCGATGGAGTTGTTGCAGACATCCACTTTGATTTTGGCAGCTAATGTCACTGCAGCGAGACAATGGATTAAAGAAATTACAGAGAAAACCACGCTAGATGAGTCACAGGTGGCGGAATATAGCGGGGAATCAAAGGCCACTGCACAAGTGACGGTGGCTACTTATCAAATCTTAAGTTATCGACCGCGAGGGAAGGAGCACTTTCCCCATCTTTCGCTTTTGCAAGAACGCAATTGGGGATTGATTATTTATGATGAAGTGCATTTGTTGCCAGCACCTGTGTTTCGCATTACAGCTGAGATTCAGGCCAAACGACGACTTGGACTGACCGCCACCTTAATTCGTGAAGATGGTCGTGAAGAAGAAGTATTTTCGTTGATTGGGTCACGTAAATACGATGTTTCATGGAAGGTGTTAGAGGCGCAGGGGTGGATTGCAACTGCAGTGTGCACGGAAGTGCGCGTGGCACTGAATGATGTAGAACGGCAGACTTACGCCAATGCGGAACTCCGGGAGAAATCGCACATTGCAGCCGCTGCTCTGGCCAAACAAGACGTAGTAGCAGATTTGATCAAAATGCACCGTGGTGAGTCGATTCTCGTCATTGGGCAATACCTTGATCAATTGGAGAGAATTGCAAAAAACATCAATGCCCCTTTAATTTCTGGGGCCATGAAGACAAGAGATCGGGATCTGCTTTACAACCAGTTTCGCAATGGAGAAGTGCAAATTTTGGTGGTATCAAAAGTAGCGAATTTTTCCGTAGATTTGCCGGATGCTTCAGTAGCGATTCAGGTATCTGGGACGTTTGGCTCTAGGCAGGAAGAAGCACAACGATTGGGGAGAATCATGCGCCCTAAACAAGAGGGACAATTAGCACATTTTTATACGGTCGTCACTAAAGAGACGAAGGATCAGGATTTTGCGCTGAGTCGGCAGCGTTTTTTGACAGAACAAGGGTATCATTATGATATTATGGATGCTGCCGAATTGTTGGTGGAAGAGGTGCATTGAGTTTTGCGCATTTGGTATATCATGGTGAATATGGGGTGGGGTGAACTGCGTAATTTGGCAAATGTACTTGGCCAAATTACTCTGCCTCTTAAGAAGCAAGAAGCAGCACTCGTTATATCAGAATACTTGCAATCCATAGGCGGATTTAAAGCGGCTTATTTGACACTAACGCGCAGGGAAAGATTGTGGTTACAGCATTTTTTGTATGCCATGCAGACAGATGGATACGCTCTTTTCTTTCCGAAAAATACGATCTATAGCTGGTTTGTTGAAGATCACAAGATGCGTCAGGAAGCGGAGCAAGCGCTTTTGAAGTTGCAGGTGCTTGGTTTTATGGGGAAAAGTCACAATTGGTATGCTAGTGAGAGTATGGAATTTGCAGATGAACTGTTACCTTTTTTGTATGAAACCTTGTATGAGGAACTCTTTGTCAATATTGCGGATGTACGTGAAGGGGTGCAAGTCGTCACTCAATTGGGGGTGACCTTTTCTCGTGATATTGTACGTTTTCTGTCTTTGCTAGCCCAAAGGCCTGTAGGGTTTACGAAAAATAATGTGTTATATAAAAGAGAAGTGGGAAAAGTACTTTCATATTTTCGCTCTGCAAAAACTATGACCATGGAGGGAACTGGTATTTGGGAAGGGTTTCCTGGTGTCGTGGTGATCGCAGTGAGACAACTGTTGAGCCAAAAATTGATTAGGCTCGATAGTGGCAAAGCTGCAATTCAAGGTCAACAGGTGGAACAGTGGTTACAATTAAGTGCGGAATCACTGTGGGAATGGATGAATGAACTCACCTATAGTGTGATCAAAGAAAAACTTTCTCACTTTAATGAAGTCCTGATGATGTGGTTGCGTCATGGTAAGCCAGGTATATGGGTGCCATTACAAGCTGTATTTGCACCACTGAGTGAGTTGTTTCCGGGCAATGAAGTCAGGCGCTGGGAGGGTTTAATTAATTATTTTGTAATTATTGCTTCTACAACAGGGGTGATTGATTACGGAGTAACGCAAGCGCACGGACTTGTCGTGCGCATTGCAGAGTGGCCTTTGCAAAAGGTGCGCGGACTTTATGTGCAACCAAATCTTGAGTTATTTGTCCCTGAAGAAGCACCGCTGGCATTGCACTTTTTGGCAGGGCACTTGGCTGATTTCGAACAGGCTGATGTGATGTCAACCTATCAACTTAGTAAGGAGAGAATTCTTCAACTTTGTGATCGTGGATGGGGATATGAAGACATTGCAAAAGTGCTGGAGTTGACCAGTGAGACACCTGTTGCTTCCAGTGTGTTAAAAACAATTCGCGATTGGGTGGCCTCATATAATCGAGCGGTGCTGTGGGATGCCATGTTTATTCACTTTCAGTCGCCAGAGTGGTTTTATGCATTTATCCAAGACAAGCGTTCAGAGGCGATTGTAGCTGAGATGATCGGTGACATCGCAGTGATTATTAAACGCAACGGTGAGAAGGTAGCTAGGGAAATACTCGCTGATATCGGTGCTCCTGCGCCACTTGAGGTGCGAAAGCCACATGTTGAGGGAACGGCTGCCGCGTATGCTGGTTCAAAAATGAGCAAATTGAACGCGCAAGCGTTAAGCCGTGTCACCGGTGTGGGCATTATTGATTTATTGCGAATGAAATTGTCTGTTAGCGCGAACGTTAAGAAATAAAAGCAGCGCTGGGAGGCATTTTTTTGTGAAAAAAATGATGATCTTGATTTTTAGCCTGATGTTTACTATTTTAACATGGCCCATTGATGCAAGTGCAAGTGTTCCACTTATCCTTTTAGATCCGGGACATGGTGGAATTGATGGCGGAACTGGTCGTGGGCATTTGCTTGAAAAAAATCTTAATTTGGATATCAGCCGGAAAACTGGGGAATGGTTGAAAAAAAATGGGTTGGAAGTAAAAATGACGCGAGATAGCGATCAGGATCTTTCCACTAGGTATCCATCAACACTTCAAAGTCGGCACAAACGAGACCTACAAAATCGACTAACGATGATTCGCAAGGAGAACCCCGCGCTATTTATCAGCATTCATGTCAATAGTTCAACACAAGTCGGAGATAAGGGGCCACTTGTTTTTTATGCGATTGAATCTGCGCCTAGTAAGGAGTTGGCTACTTTAGTACAGGCTGCGATGAATCAAGTTGCAGGCTCTACACAGCGTCCTGTAGGGAGGGAAAATTTATTTTTAATTAGGCATGCCCCTTGTCCTGCTGTGCTGGTAGAGACGGGATTTGTCACGAATAGAGTAGACGCTGTGCGCCTGGCTGATGCGGTTTACCGAGATAGAATAGCGGGTGCGATCGCAGAGGCAACCAAGCGATATCTCCAAATATCTCCGTGAAAATGTTACAATGATGAGGGAAAGTAACGGGGAGGGACAATTAATGTTGTTAAAAGATCGCACTATTTTAGTGATGGGAGTAGCCAATAAGCGGAGTATCGCGTGGTCAATTGCCCAAGCTTTGCATAAGCAAGGAGCCAAGTTGATTTTCACCTATCAGGGGGAACGCTTTTTAAAAAGTGTACAGGAATTGGTGAATGAATCCATTCCTAATGCGCGGTTACTCTCTTGTGACGTGACAGTGGATGAGGAAATCGATGCAGTAATGGACGATATTGCTGCCAATGAAGGGGTTTTACACGGGGTGGTGCACAGCCTTGCCTATGCGCGACCTGAGGACCTGGGTGGCGCATTCAAGGACACTTCTAGAGATGGGTTTCTATTAGCGCAAAATATCTCCTCTTATTCCCTTGTCGCAGTGGCTCGGCGTGCCAGTCGCTTGATGACAGAGGGCGGAAGTATCATGGCGATGACATACCTTGGTGGAGAACGAGTAGTAGAAAATTACAATGTCATGGGAGTGGCAAAAGCGGCACTTGATATGAGCATGCGTTATTTGGCCAATGAATTAGGACCACAACACATTCGATTGAATGCAATTTCTGCTGGCCCTATCCGCACACTATCGGCAAAAGGGGTAAAGGATTTTAATTCGATTCTGCATCTATTTGATGAAAAAGCTCCGCTACGCAGACCTACAGATCCTAGTGAAGTGGCAGATACTGCTGTATATTTGATGAGCGATTGGTCTCGAGGACTAACTGGTGAAATTTTACATATTGATAGCGGATATCACATTTTAGGAATGTAAAAATAAAAAAATCCGTCACACTGAGGTTACAGGTGACGGATTTTTTTATTTGCTAATTTTCAAAAATTTGTGGGTATTTTTTCGTTAGATTGCAAGTCATCTAAAGACACCACTTCACCCAAGACGATGTTCTTATGAGTGCCAAATTCATTAGTGCGCAGTTCTTCACGAATGATATTATAGCGATGTAATAATTCGATTACTTGACTTGCCGTATTGCTCGGGATTGATAAATAATCTGCAAGACCATCGCGCAACCACTTAGGACCCAAGTTTTTGGTCTTGTTCGCGGGTTGAGCATGCCATTCAGAGATATACACAATCGCATCCTGAAGGTAATCAGAAGGATTTTTAGGGCTGACATCGACACGCAGAAAATCAAGTAAATCATAACTATCATGTGCATAATTGCGAATGTCTGTGTGTTTTGCAATGGCATCCTCGACATAAAACAATTCGACGTGCTTACCGCGATACAACATGCGACTCATAATCGGAATCATGTCACTGTCTGCAGTTACAAATACATAACAAGTGATATTGGGATCAGAGTAACAAGTCTCCATTGCATCTATAGAAAGTTCAATATCAGAGGCATTTTTGGCTTTATCTTCGTTCTTTCCATTAGCATACACGTGACGTATTTGTATGCGTTTTTTTTGCAAGCTGGTTAAATTGGCATCTACTTGTTCAAAATCAGCATATGCACGATACAATCTGACGTTGTCCTTACCATAAAATTCCCATAGTCGTTCAAATAAATTTCGTTCTGCGTCTTCGTGATCTGGGTCATGTCGATATCGATTCATCAAGGTCCAAAAAACATTGTCATAATCGACAAAAATGGCTACATTGTCTTTCGGATTGTGTCTTGACATTCTCGTGATCGCCGACTCAACAGCGTTGCCGATGGCTTGGTTGTAAAACCTCGCAACATCTTCTAAACGGTCTTCATTTCTGGCTGATGACGCAGAGGACGAGGTTCTTTCTTGTCTCATAATAGTCCTCCCACAATTAGCGGATATATCCGCATCAAAATTATGTTCTCTAAATAAAGCCTTTTTCCTGCATGAACGCTTTATATTATTATGCGAGCAGATCGTTGCGCAGTTCTACGTACACGCTCTTCACTACTCGAATGTTATTCTATCAATCATTATTTGCCATTTATCAAGTTTTTATACGTTCCAGCAAGTGGCACCTTGATTTCTAATTAGATTCTAATTTCTGTTTAGCAAACCTCCACCCTCCTTACTAAATAAGTGTACCACATTTGTAAACCAGTTGTTCATTTGTTGCGTAGTGATGACTCCAGTATAATAACAATCAGCAAACAGGCGAGAGAGGATGACTAGATGACATTGAATTTGAAAAACAACGCTTTTTCCATCACAACGCTTGTGTTTGGGGTGGTTGTTTTTCTGTTTGGTCACATACTGGGTCACACTATTTGGGAGTTTCTCATATATGGTGTGGCTATTATCGGGTTGGCAATGGTCATTGGGGCCTCGACGGAGATGTTATCGAAACACCTAGGACCTATATTCGGTGCGTTGTTGGGCATTACGTTTGGTAACAGTGTGGAATTGATCCTTGCCTTTTTTGCGTTACATGAAGCGCTTTATGCAGTCGTCAAGGCCAGTATAATCGGTGGTGTGCTTGCCAATTTATTGTTGACCTTAGGAGTTAGCATGGTGGTTGGTGGCGGAGCGAAAGGAGTGCAACAATTTAGCAGGCGCAGAGCGGGTATGAACAGCGCGATGTTGTTTGTTGCGGTGATTGGTCTTACGACAGCCAGCATTTTTTCTTTTTTACACTTTCGCACAAGTGGGACAGAAGCGCTGAGTATTGGGGTTTCAGCAGTATTTCTAGTGGTGTATTTTGGTGGCTTTTTATTTTCTTTTTTTACACATCGCGCATTTTTGGCTGATTTTTCAGAGGATCATAAAATTCAGTTCGGAAAATTGCCAGTGCGTGACATTGTCTTACTTGTACTCGCCACTGCGATTGTTGCGCTTGTGAGCGATCGGTTAGTGTCTTCTATCGTACCGATTGCGCATCAGTTGAAATTAACCGAGCAATTTATTGGATTGGTCTTTTTACCGTTGATAGGCATTGCCCCTGAGTTTTTTGCCGCTCTGCTCTTTGCAAAAAACAGAAAAATCGAAGCGAGTGTAGAAATTGCCGTCGGATCAAGTTTGCAAATTTCTCTGTTTGTCGCACCTTTATTAGTGATGGTAGGTCTTTTGATGGGCAGGCCAATCACGCTTGTCTTCGCTCCTGCTCAAGTCGTGGTGTTGTTTTTATCAACGATACTTGTCAATATTGTATCCTTGGATGGGGAGACTCATTGGTTTGAGGGAATTATGGTAGTGGCTACTTATGTCATATTTGCCTTGATGTTTTTCTTTGCTTGACGGGTAAGCTAAATGCCATGAGGTGGGGGCGTGTGAAACGATGGCTGTTGAATCATAAGCAAATGGGTGCAGGGCTAGTATTACTCGTGTTTATTATTGGAATGGCAATTTTTTGGATACATCGCACAGGTTTGTTATGGGTCATTCCGCGATATTTGCAACATGCAGGTGCTTGGGGTATTGTAATTAGTTTTGGACTTATCGTGGTACAATCCGTGGTTCCCTATGCACCGTTTGCCCTTTTGGCGGGATTTAATACTTCTGCACACGGATTTTGGCTTGGTTACTTCGTATCATTTGCAGGTGTTGTAACAGGCAATCTGGTGCTATATTTACTTGCGAAACAGATCGTAAAAATAGTTTTTCATGGAAAAATAGAGACACTGTTGATGCGTTACCCGAAACTCGAAGTAGTGCGCAATAAAGTGGTTCGTGCGCGATTTTGGACAGCATTTTCGATTTTATTTGTATTACGCATACAACCTTGGGTTCCTTCATCGTGGTTGGATGTACTTTCCGGTGCCACAGGAGTGAAATTTAAACCGTTTATTTTCTCGACATTAGCCGGTCAAGTGCCATCTGTAGCAATCATGGCGTATATTGGACATCGATTGCTTAATTTGCAGCAATATAAACAGGAAATCATTTTGATTGTTGGAATAGCTATAGTATTAGGCGTTGTTTATTTTTTTAGGAACCGAAGAATGAGGTTCTAGAGTTAGTAAAAGAGGAGAAAACGGTTTTTTATGTGGGAGTATATAGGTAAGGGTTTGGCGATATTACTTGTCAACACAGTTTTGTCCGGGGATAATGCATTAATGATTGCCATGGTTACTGCTAAATTGCCACCCAAACAAAGGTGGCAAGGTATGGTTTTTGGCTTATCGCTAACGATCGTCTTGCGTGTGGTATTGACGATTATTGCCGGAAAATTATTCATTCTTCCTTATTTAGAGGCCATTGGCGGCTTACTATTAGTATATTTTGCTTTCTCATTATCAATGGGCGCAAAAGAAAAAAACGCGCTGCAAGAAGATGATGAAGGGTCTTCCGTGCGTCTTTTTCAAGCGATTATTGCCATTATATTTGCGGATTTAAGCATGAGTCTTGATAATGTTATTGCGCTCGCTGGCATTGCGAATAACAACTGGAGTTTGCTGCTGATTGGCACAGCGCTTAGTTTGTTAATTATTCTTTTGGCCAGCCAAGTGCTTAGTCGTCTCTTGCTAAAATATAGTTGGCTGATGTATGTTGGCTCAGCTATTTTAGCTTGGACTGGCGGAGGAATGATTGGCAGAGACCCTGCACTTTCGCTCAGGATTGCACATGTGCCATATCTGC
>JAJZCJ010000080.1 GCA_021846145.1 Bacillota bacterium | reverse complement strand
CCAATAGCAGATCCCACGATCCTACCTGCTGTTTGGCAACAACATTCAAATGCTTTATGAAGTCCTTATCTTTCAAGGATTGGTCGACAACAATACCCCAAAAACTGCTCATAGTGTATCCTCCCTTGCCAAAAAAAGAACGTACGTTTCTATATATCTTACATCAGATATCAAAATTTAGGAATAATTTATTCAAGCTCACAGAAACTACTAATAATCTTATGGGACTATCCGACCCGATTGCAGAGTAAAGCACCAAATCTTACAGCCGCATAAATATTCACGCATCTATTTTTGCGAAGATAAACACACAGTGACACTAGCCCACCCAATCAATGTTGTGTTCGGCTTGCTCTGTCTCTGTGTTTGCCCATCCAGTCCTGTATATTCCAAGCTCGCCCTGGCTCTTCATGGTTGCGAATGAATGCTTCACCTACAGGATCATCATTTAGATACGTTCCATCTGCTATCAACTGTGCAAGTATCTCCTCGAATAGATGCCTCATAATTTCAACCCGAGAATGATAGCCCTCGTAACCGTGTGCTGGAGCTTCAAGAGCTGTCAATCCAAATTCCTCGAAGCTCTTCGGGTGCCACGGTAATTGCAGAAGTGCTGTCATCTCTCGTGTTTTCCACGTTCTCCACGTCCTATTGTACGCAAACATCATTTGTACCAAATAGTCATAAGCAGCATTCAATCGATCGTGGGCTACCATAGATCCGTAGGTCTCCCAAACCCTATCGGGTTCACCCTCATTCAACAATTGATCCAACCATGTAATAGCTTCGTCCAAACGAAGCAGTCTTGTCGCATCGTCGTACAGCGTATTGTGCTTTATAACACGTTCAACATCACCTGTGCGATCAAAAGCGATCCAACCGTTTGCTAACTCGAATTTCATCGGTTCCGTCCATGCTTCAGTAAAGCCTCATCAGTGGTGAAAATACTGTGGAAAGTGCCATCAACCTCTCGCCAGATAGCTTCCGCTGGTACAACGTACAAATCATATGGATCGAGTAACACAACTGCATCGATGTCGGAATCGTCGTGAGCCGTGCCAGCCCCAATACTTCCAACTGCGACGACACCTTTGACCGCACTCTCAGATTTCATCTTCACACGTATGAAATGTAACAGTTGATTTCGTTTTACCTCTGTTGCGGGTGTCATAGAATAAACCTCCTAAGGCTGAGAAGCATATCTGTTTTACCGAAAGAGTTGCTATTGATCTATCCGGTCCTTGTTTGACACAATGTCATTCAACCAATACTGTATATTTATGTATTAGCGGTAAGAAATCCTTTTTGTTGTCTGCTCTCTTTAGAAATATAACGAAAAACATGGTTTTATCACTTTTGAGTCTTAAATGCGTCAACGATTAGAGACACAAAGCCCAGTTCTCCATCATGGTTTCGATGGTCAAATCTCTTAGATCGATAAATGAAACCGTCATTCTCATCCCAATCGTTGTAATGAAAATCACCATTTTCATCACAATACTCAAGTAGATGAACTTGGAATCCAGCAGCTTCGAATATGCTTTTCAATGTTCGATATGTATGAACAATCTTATGGCTTGCCGCGGGGTGATCAGATGGGCCAGGACCACCAATCTTGACCATATTTTGATACCATTCGTTTCTAAAGAAACCATCTGGAACTGCACATCTCACGTATCCACCTGGCTTTAAAAATTCATAGCACGTCTTAGCGGCATTGATACCTTCCTCATAGGTAAAATGCTCCCAAACATGCTCAGCGAGGATGGAGGAAATTGAATTCGGAGAGAACATTTCTTCCCAATCACTTCGCTTTAATAAGTTCAATTCGTTTTCTTCTGTATGCTTCCAACCAACGTTATTTTTGCTTCCCCCCGACCCTACAACAACTCTTAAATTACTATTTTTTGTAATCAGAATCTCACCTCATCTTCTGGAACTATCCGGCTCGATCGTATTATGAGGTCAACCAATCACGGTTGACCTCTTTATTATAGAGGTTAGACGTACGTGAGAAGCATAAGGCCTATTTTTGTAGAATGAGCCTTCTCCTATATCATTAATTACTCGTTGGATAAACGGTCGGCCACGTATCCAAATTTCTAAGTCGATTGCGAAACTTCTCCAAATAGTGTTGTCTTAATTCCATTGAGGAACGTTGGTGGATATCGTAAGCCGTAAATGGTTGTAATACCTTGAAACCGCAATACCACAACGTCCCGTATTGAATGGGGTGAAGCAATTGTTCCATAGTAATTCCTGACTTCCCAGACTCAGAAAAATCTTCTGATGAACTCGCCAGAGAAAATGACAACATGGCCCGTTTCCCATTAAAACCACCATGATGAAATCTTCCTTTTGTCCCTCCGTACGCAAAACCATAAGTAAACACTCGATCAAAATATCCCTTTAAAATCCCCGGTAGACCTCTCCACCATAGTGGGAACTGAAATATCACCAGATCTGCCCACTTTAGTTTTTCTTGTTCAGCCAATATGTCTGAAGCCAGACCGCTATTCTCAAGCGCATTCAGTTGTTCACTCATTAAATGAAAATATTCTTCATCTTGCCTGATTGAGAAATCACGGGGACTGACAACTGGATTAAAGTTCATGTGATAGAGATCAGAAACGTTGACTGCATGCCCAATGGAAGTCAGTTCTGACACCGCTACTTGTAGCATTGTACCGTTAAACGATTGGAGCTCGGGATGTGCAAATACAATTAAGATCTTCATGATAGATCCCCATGAATCATGTTTCGATTCCCTGTCTGCGTCTCCTGTTTGTACAAATACTTAAGGTTCCAATCGAATACATGGGCAAATCTCCAATCCTGGTACAAACCCGGAATCGGAGAATCAATAAGTATTTCAAGCGACTTACCGTCAGCGTAGGCATCATGAACCAACTGTTGAACATCCGTGATATATCGTATCATGTTCACTGCATGTCCTGAATCGCCAACTCTCCCATGGCCAGGTATGATCTTTTGTATAGGTAACGCTATTATCTTTTCTAATATCGCAAGCCACTCATTGGGATTTCCTGTTGCTAACATGGGGTGAGTGTCCACAAGAACTAAATCGCCCATAAAGGCAATACCTTCGTCTGGAAGGTACATGATGGCATCGCTATCTGTATGGCCACCGCCATAAGTAATAAGCTCGATCCGCCTCTTTGAACCTTGGATTTCCAATTGATCGACAAACGTTTGATTGGGAAGCGTCAATTGCAGGTTCGGTAATGCCTCAATGAACTTCTGGCGCTCTGCAATCTCATTCTGTAGCCAACGCTGAATCCACGGACTTCTCTCCCCTACGATTTGGGCAGAAAGTTCCTCATTGTTTTTTCTTATTTCGTTTTGTATAGAGGTAACATTTGTGAAATCCAGATTTTCAACCATTAGTTCCTGGGTTCGTGCCGTAGCAATTATCGTCACATCCTGAAAGACCTGATTTCCGAATACATGATCAAAATGATAGTGGCTATTGACGAGGTGAGAGACCTGATTTTCAGTAAAATGCTCTGCCGCATGTCTTAAGTCACTTGCAGCCGCTGGGGTGAGCATCGAATCAAAAACAAGCGTCGTATCCCCGAGATCCACAAAGCCTGCGTTTCCCCACGCCCCCCTATCTTCAATCGCAATCGCGGCATAAACCCCATCTGCAACCTTCTCAACGTTAAAATACGGCGATTTCATCTTTTTGCTCCCCTCGTCTGTCATGGGGATACGATATAATAAATGAAAAGTTTATTGAAGTAGGCACTTTTCAGTGTGATAGTATCCATTTGGTAACCGTGAAGGTGATGAGACGTGAATCAAATCTCTCAAAACATATGCCCTTTGGAACGTGTCATCAAAATGATCGATGGTAAATGGCGTGTTCTGATTCTTTGGCATTTAAGAAATGGGCATCTTCGGTTTTCAGAACTCCAACGAAAAATGCCGACGATTACCCAGAAGATGTTAACTCAACAACTGCGCGAACTGGAACGACACGACTTGATCTCGCGTACAACATATCCTGAAGTTCCGCCAAGGGTTGAGTATGAATTAACTGAACATGGAAATAGTCTAATGCCTCTTCTCGTTATGGTGAATGATTGGGGAACAAAGTACTACGAAGATATGTGAAATACACATTCGGTGACAGAGTTACCGACTCATGGTCAAATTGAAAGCAGGTGTGCGCCCAACGACAACCGAAAAATTGGCCACTAGCTAAAATCTGACAACACAGGGTGATCCAAAAGAAGCCGGGCGTTGACATTATCCACGAAAATTTTAGCATCCATCAAAAGACCAGCAATATTTTTACTGATCTTAATTGCTATTTCTTACTTTGGTGCGGCTGATAGGAATCGAACCCATGCCCCTCACCATGTCATGGTGTCGCTACTAATATTCATAATTGTGACTGCAAACTATCAATTTCGCAGCATTGTTTTTCAGGTTGCTATGGGACACTTCGGCCCGAAAGTTGAACAAGGACAGCATACCGCCGACGAATATTTATACAATCGTGGCGTAGCTGTTTTTCCTGCATATGTGCCCCCGTTAGTTCAGTAAAAATTAGATGTTTAGAACCATTAAATCCTCGTCAAAATACTGCCCGTTGTATTTCAAGGCGTTTCGTTCCACACCATAAACCTCGAATCCCACGGACTTATACAGCTTCTTTGCGAACTCATTTTTAGACACAACTGTTAAATTTATTTGTTCCAAGCCATCGCAATCTCTTGCTTTTCTTATGAGTTCAAGCATAAGTGATTTTCCTACACCATGCCCTCTCATTTCTGGTGCTACATACATCCCAAAAACATTCCCTTTATGAGCGGTTTTAAGACCGCTCTCACGCATAAAAGTCACGATTCCAACTAATGAACCATTATCATCAAAAGCCCCTAGTACAAACTTATCCCTAGTGGGTTTCATTCGCTGTATTACAGTTTCCAGTGAGAATTTCACTTCTCTCTCATACGTTGAGCCAAATACCTCTGGGCTGATTCTTAACGCACTTAATCGTAGTTCTTGGTACAACCGAGCATCTAACTCATCCAAAACTCGAATATTCATTGTCGTGTCCCCAATCTTATTTCGCCTCAGTTTCGAGCATACACGATTCTTCGGTTAACCTGCCCGAGTGTGCAATAAGATCCCTCAGTCTAATCCGAATAACGGTTATTAAGGTTGTACAATGGGGAGTGTCCCATAACGATAATGAGCGTGAATGGTTTTTATTTGTAACTGGATTCTTTCAATTAATGAGCTGGATGGATGTTCCCATACAAGCATGAAATACAACGCTCTCAAAAAATGCCCCGCATTTGCATTCCGTAGATCATCTACTTTACTTGAGCCGGGCTTGAAGCCGAACTTTGAAATCCATTCATTCCAATCCAAAACGCAATCTTGGTCCTTCAATATCATTCGAAGTGCTGCATAAGCCAGTCGATCGTCTTCTAGATGATTTAGTGGATGGGGTACAGTCGCAAGATAGTGGATGGCATCTATGATCAGCTCCTGATCAGCAAGAGTTGCGTAAGGATGATGTGCACATGAATCTAAGGCATCCGCTGTATGAGCAACCGAATGAGCCCACCCTTTCCCGTCTATAAACCCACGATGATCCCTTTCTTCAAATGCATATTTTACTATTTGCTTTGATGCGGTTCTGACTTCCTCAATTGGCAGTTCTGGACTCTGTGCATCAATCTCTACGATTGCTGCAGCGATAAGTACACCAAACCCTCTTGCGAACACACTGTCTGTTTCCGTCTCACCTATCCTATAGAACAGATAGTCGTCGCCTATGGATTGTCGCAGCAGTTCGACAGTTTGGCGTTCAGTTAAACGCTTTTGAAGCAAGACGTTGACCAAAATATTGTATGTCAACTCGTCTCTCAACTCAGAGTTTGGTGAATGTAAATTGGGCATTATCTCTAGCACTAAATCGAATGGGTGAAAATCTGCAGGCAGAGAGAAATTATTTTTCACAATATTTCTCAGAAATTGGATATTCAGTTCCTGTCGTTCTTGCATAGACGCAGCTCCATTCTTAGATTATCTATCAACACGTAAAAAATCGTATGTGTAACATACCGGCCCGTTCGCGACATAACAGCGTCTATTTCTAATAAGGAGGGCATTATGCTTCTGGGGCTATTCATTTGTCTAAATGTAATAAATAGATCATAGATAGATCAACCCCTGCAACGGCTAGGAAGGCAAATTCGGTAAGCTTAGACTGCGCGATGGCAATCGGAAGCCTAGTGCAATTGCAGCCCCAATGGAACTGAGCATGCAGCCTAGCAGTAAATATAGTGTTGGTTTTGAGTCGCCGATCGCAACCGAGGCAATGCCTCCTACGAGCGGAAAAAGCGCAACCATATAGCTACTCACTGCTGCACCGATTTGCTCTACCAACTTGAGGTAGAACATCCACGCTACAAAGGATGCCAATACCATTAGATAAGCCAGCGATACAAGATAAGAAGCCGACGTTGGTAGGTAAAAGCTCTTACCTTGGAAGGCAGAAATGGCGAGCAGAAACAGGGCAGCTACGGAAAAGCCAACACTATTCGAATAAACTGGGTTAATACCCCGTCGTGCATTTCGAGCCGAACTGGCATCACCGACTGCTGCAATCAATGTTCCTAACATAGCAATGCCTAACCCCTTTAAATGGGTTGTGTTTGAAATGGATCCTAGTAGTGGATAAACCAATATCCCAACACCAATGATGCCGATCACACCACCAAGAAGAATTCGGGGATGCAGGCGATCTTTTAGGAACACGTGGAGTGTAATTGGTGTCAAAACAGTCTTCAAAGAAAATATCAGCGTTACCAATGCAGCAGAGATCCAAAACGTCGCATAATACAGTAACAGATAACTCAGAGCGAAATTGGACATACCAAAAATAACGATCGGTAAAATATCTTTACGAGAGGGTCGGCCAGCGGGACGCATCACGTATGCGAGGACGAGAAACATCAAAGCAGCCCCTAAAAGGCGATAGCTCAACGACACTTCAAGACTGATGGGAGTGCCTTGAATCTTGACTACAATAAAGTTTAAGCCCCATACCACTACACAAAATACGTACATAAAAATTTTCATGCGTGCTCCACATTTGGCAACTGCGCCACACGGGGTGCCCTTACTCTCTCTCCCATGTTCTTTGCTCCCTTCGATGTTCTTCACTTTGATGAATGAATTTTCTTTGTGACTTTCTTGCTACGTATCGCCGTAGTTCCCGCATAAATCTCACCCGATTTTGACCCCAGCCATCGTAATCTGTCTTTACCTGAACTCCATCGACTTCAGCATCACCTGGTTTGATCCGAAACTCCATACTTGTGTGGAAGACAATTGAACCTTTGTTCACCGGAGACGTCACACAGCGAACGTCTGAACAACCTTTTTGTCGGACTGTTTCAAAGAACCTCTTGGTTTTGCCAACCCGTACTTGCGATACTCTGGGTGAATTACGATAAAATGTATGTAGGCTTAATCGGGATAGGTCTGTGACACGAATCCAATCAAAAAAGCGACAATTTAATCGTTCACTTCCCCCACAAAAGAATTTCGGTAGCATATCGACCATGTGTCGACCGCCCCACCAGTCATCAATCACGTTGATGATGGGGGCTGTAGTCTTGTTCGCCTATGTTTCGGATTTGCACTCAAATCACCGTCCATTGAGGAGTCATACGTTTAATAAGGTTCTTTATGTTGCCTACTTGCACCCACCATAAGTTCGAGAAGGCGTATGTCCTATGGGAATTTCCGATATGCTCCAATCAGTGTTTAGTAATGACTAAACACGTTTCCATTCATGTTGATACGTAACCACAATGCCATCAGAATCTACATTAATTTCTGCTTTATAACCGCTTTTGACTGATTGGTACAAATAGGTTTTCGAGTCGATACACGTGTATCTTTGAGCAAGCGGAGCAAGAGATAGGTCGGGAAATCTCAACCATACTGCTGTGAGTTCCTTACTCTCCCCAGGAGAAAGATTGAGACGCCTGATGGGCAGGGTATTTGTAGATGGAGTAATCCCCAGATCAATGTCTTTTAATCCTACAAATTGACTCACTTCTTTACCATTGCAAAACCATCGATCATCAATGGTGCGGCTCAAAGAAAGGCTACTCTCAAGCCCCTCACTTCGACATATTAAATCCACTGATTGCGCAGCTCCCTCGTCTCCACATTGGACGGTGTAAGAAACTGAGATAGACTTACTATCAAGTTGTGTTATGACTTGTCCCTTGAGAGTAGTGACAGGGTTCGTATTAATTTCACAATACTCTAATCCGTTCCCTTCAATCCGTGACCACACTACAGTCGGCATGATGGGAAAAACTCCTTTCAAAACACCATTGACCAAGTAACATTCAAGATGAGTAGCACAAACTCCTTCTGGTAGAGCCTGCAGGGTTAGTTGGGTATAGCTGTCCGAGAATTCAATAAGAGTCATCTCTTGACCTGCATATTTATGCATATTTATGCATATTTACTGCATAAGCAATCTGGTGCAAAGAACGGACTTGTGAAACACTTGCCCCCGAATGTGCAAAACGATTCCTAGTTAAACCATAATTCATTTTAATCGTCATCATCCTCAGATGTAACTGAAAGTCCATTCCTCATAAGGAGAGAATCCATCGCCTCCGACAATCTCTGCTGGATTCCTTGGGGTCGGAAGTCCGGCCAATTGTTCAGGGCATACGGGAACAGCCCGTCGATTCAGAACCAGGTTCTCCACCATCGCATTCAAAGACGACTTGTTATCATACCCACATGTGCAATAACAGACAGCGGTCGAACTGAACATTTTTACCAAGTGGCTAGACCATCATGAACAGGTGCCGCCCCCTTTTGCGACACCGACGAGTAGTTTTTCATTTGGAATTCCCGATTTCGCTATCAATTACTTTACTTTTGCTAAATGTACGTTCTGATCTTGTTCTCCAAACTACGTATGCTATGCATAAAATAGCCACAACTATGGGAATTCCAATTGACTTGCCAACAAACGGATATGCTGCTAAGCAGAAGACGAATGCAACCCCAGCAAATACTTTGCCGATTATCGACCGAATGAGTTTTACACCAGCAGCAGTTCCAAGAATATACGTAGCAATTCCAAGTGAATTTGGAATATATACCAATTGACTCATCCTAATGTGAAATACGTATGTGACGACTAACCCTGTTCCAGCAAGAACAGCAACAAGGAGAACCGCACGTTGTGGAGTGGATCTAGCTTCATTGATGTAGTCAAAGAGGGAAGGAGCCAATTTCTCATGGGCTAATGAGTATGCCAGCCGACTAATACTTGCGACGAACGCGTTGGTTGTTCCAAGGCAAATCACGAGTGCGATTACAGCTGTCACCATTGCCCCACTTCTGCCAATGGTATTTGTCATGACTTGTGCCAATGAGGCGTTGTTCATGGCCTGCGACATAGATTGTTGATCCACTGCATAAGAATGCGTACCGATGACCGCCATAGCGATTCCAAAATACAGCACACCCACTATCCCGATTGCACCCCATGTAGCTCGCATAACATCTCGTTCTGGATGATGGAACTCCGGTGCCAAGCTTGCGATCGCTTCCCATCCAAAGAACGACCAGAAGATGAGCATAGATGCTCGACCAACCGATCCCCACATGGAACCCGTGACATTTGGAGAGAGCATATTGGTATGCATGAATGGTATGGCAAATAGAATCGTCGCAAGCAGGACAACAACAATCAGACCGCTCGTCGCCAATTGCACCTTGCCGCTCGTCCGAAGTCCGAGATAATTCCCCGTGACAGCTACAACCAATAAAATCGCTGCGATAACGAATGCGACGACATGTTGCAAATGAAAGACGTAAGTTACATAAACACCGCCCGTTAGAGGCACGATGAACTGGCCTGCGGAAGCTGCAATAAAATAAAACCATCCGATGAGTGCGCCTGCATACCTACCAAAAGCCTTGTCGACAAAGGTTGAGATCCCGCCAGCACTGGGATACTCTCTAGCCAAGAACGCAAAAGTATATGCCAGTGGAATGCTGAGTAAAATCATTCCACCCCACGAAAACAAAGCATTCGCTCCAGCGATTCCTGCCGTCATCCCCGGTAGAATCAATATCCCTGAACCGATTACGGCACCCACATACAGGGCAATCCCTTGCCATATCGAAATGGATCGTTTCAGTGTACCCTTCACCCAGTTATCCCCTTTCGTTGTCGTCTAACAAATCCTGTTTTATCACATTAGGATTTCTGCGGCTTTCAATTTCTTGCTCTTATATTCCTAGATGCTTACTTCGAGGCGGCAGCAGCGTTATAGTGGTGGTGCGAGGTGATAACCGTGGATGAAGCTAGGACAGTTGGATTTCGCCCATGTAAGCGATGCCGTCCTGATGAATACACGCTGGCTCCAGATGAGGAGCTTGTTCTATCAGCAAAAGAAATTATTGAACAGCGCTACCAAGACCCTCTTACACTGGGCACACTTGCAAGAGAACTCTCCATCAGCCCTTATCATTTCCACAGGGTCTTCAAACGTTTAACGGGTACAACGCCAGCCGACTATGTACTTGACAAGCGTCTCCAAGTTGCGAAAGAAGCACTCTGCACTGAACTATGTCGCACGGTCACGGACATCGCCATTGAAGTAGGCTTTCGGAGCACATCATATTTTTCGACCGTCTTCCAGAGGGAAACAGGTTACAGCCCGAGTGACTATCGAATATTGCATCCGAAGACTAGGGTTGCAAAGGAGTGCGCAAGATAACGCCAAATTCTAATTCATGATAAGGTCAAACTGGTTCCATATTTCGAATAAATTGAATAGAATCTGAATAGACGACGCAGGGTCTTTTTCATCCCACTCGACCTAAAGGGGACTCGATTTCAAGTTCAAGTGTGGCGTTCGTTACTCTATATCCCTTTTAGGAACACACTAACTTATTCGCAGATTGGTGATAGCATTGGAAATCCCACCGCTGTCAGAGCCATAGGAGCCGCAAACGCTGCCAATCCAATCCTTATCGTCGTCCCGTGCCACTCGCTTCTCCCTGTCAAACCATAAGCACACAATTAGAACCTCGCATCTAAACCTCCGGCTACGTCAATCGAGCTTCCAATGATGTACGACGAGAGTGGCGAAAGAAGTAGCATAACTAATGGCGCTACCTCATCTGTTCGCCCAAATCTGCCGAGGATGCATCTATTTTCGTGCTTGCAAAATTGAGTTTATTGTATTGTACATGGTACTGTCTTTAAGTTGTCGGAATAGGCTCCATCCAGGATCAGTGTTTTGTTCAATTATCCAGAGACGTCCTTTCCAGTCAAAGGCTAAGTCGAATCCGATTTGCTTGTACCTTTTATATCTATCTAACTTCCTGCAAGATTTATAACACAGCCCTACCATTTCACGCTTGGCAACAGAAATTTGATCACTGTTTATATTCAGTGATTTCTCAAGCGCTTCGTCTACTGTAAGAACATATCCTTCACTACGCTTATTCGTAATGATCCAACCCTCACCGGCCACTTTTGCAAGCATTCCCGCATACTCCCATGCGCCACCCGTGTGCCGC
>JAJZCJ010000079.1 GCA_021846145.1 Bacillota bacterium | reverse complement strand
GATCTTCTCGTCGCAAACGGTCGATCAGATGGTAGATCGGGTAATGGATTTTCCTGAATCTACACGCGTTCAGATTCTTGCTCCTTTGATCAGTGGGAAAAAAGGTGAACACAGCAAATTATTCGATGATCTTGCCAAAAATGGGTACGTGCGCGTGCGGGTGGATGGCGAGATGCGTGAACTGAACGAGGAAATTCACCTTGAGAAAAACAAAAAGCACAGCATTGCTGTCGTCATCGATCGCTTAGTCGTCAAACCAGATATTCGCGCTCGCCTTGCCGATTCATTGGAAACCGCGTTGGGACTTGCGGGCGGTACGGTGATGGTCGATGTGCTGGAGCAAGAGGAGTTGTTATTTAGCCAGAATTTAGCTTGTCCTAATTGTGGTTACAGCGTGGGGGAAATTAGTCCGCGTATGTTTTCATTTAATAGTCCGTTTGGTGCCTGCACAGAGTGTACAGGCCTTGGCGTAAAGCAAGAGGTGGATGAGGGGCTGATCATTCCTGATTCTTCTTTGTCGATTGCGCAAGGGGCGATTGTTCCTTGGGCGGGATCTACATCGACTTATTATCCGCAACTTTTGGAAAGTGCATGCCAGCATCTTGGCGTAGATGTATTGCTACCGGTGCGCGATATCCCACCCCCGTTGATGCAAAAGCTGTTATACGGGTTTCCAGAAAAAATTCGCTTTACGTTTGAGAATGATTTTGGACAAGTCAAGCATGCGGAAGTCTTTTTTGAGGGCATCATCAACAATTTGGAGCGTCGCTATAAAGAGACTGCTTCTGATTACATCCGAGAATTTGTTGAGGGCTTCATGAGCAGCAAACCTTGTCCTTCGTGCAAGGGGGATCGGCTGAAGCCGGAAAGCTTAGCCGTGCGGTTGGGCAATATCAATATCTCGAAATTCACCAAATTCTCCATCCAAGAAGCGATTGATTTTATTGATCATATGACGTTATCTGAAAAAGAATTGCAGATTGCTCATTTGCTATTAAAGGAAATCCTTTCGCGATTAGGATTTTTGTCTAATGTGGGGTTGAATTATCTTACACTGGCGCGTGCGGCAGGGACATTGTCTGGGGGCGAAGCCCAGCGGATTCGCTTGGCGACGCAAATTGGCAGTAGTTTGATGGGTGTGCTGTATATTTTGGATGAGCCAAGTATTGGCTTACATCAGCGAGATAACGCGCAATTGATCAGAACCTTGACGCAAATGCGTGATCTGGGCAATACCCTGATTGTGGTGGAACACGATGAGGAGACCATGTTTGCAGCAGATTATATTATTGATATCGGACCTGGGGCGGGAGTTCATGGTGGTCAGGTAATGGCGCAAGGTACTGTAGAAGACATCATGAACGATGACAATTCGCTCACTGGGCAGTACCTAAGTGGGCGCAAATTTATTCCTTTGCCCACCGTGCGACGATCTCCTGATGGTCGTTTTGTCACAGTCAACGGGGCGAAAGAGAACAACCTAAAAAACATCACGGTACAGTTTCCAATTGGCGTCTTTACGTGTGTTACCGGCGTGTCTGGATCGGGCAAGAGCACGCTGGTCAATGAAATTTTGCATAAATCATTAGCCCAGACGCTCAATAAGGCGAGGGTTCGTCCGGGACAATGTGACGGAGTGGACGGGCTGGAACACTTGGACAAGGTCATTGATATTGACCAATCTCCCATTGGGCGCACACCGCGATCAAATCCTGCCACGTATACGGGCGTTTTTGACGATATTAGAGAGGTGTTTTCTAGTACGCAGGAAGCGCGGATACGAGGATATAAAAAAGGCAGGTTCAGCTTCAATCTGCGTGGTGGTCGTTGTGAGGCGTGTAAAGGCGATGGCATCATTAAGATTGAAATGCATTTTTTGCCTGACGTGTACGTTCCGTGTGAGGTATGTAAAAGCAAACGGTACAATCGCGAAACGTTGGAAGTTCACTACAAAGGCAAATCAATCGCTGACGTACTGGATATGACGATTGAAGACGCAGCGCAATTTTTTGAAAATGTCCCCAAGATTGCTCGTAAGTTGCACACACTCAATGACGTAGGATTGGGATACATGAAAATGGGGCAACCAGCGACCACGTTATCTGGAGGTGAAGCGCAACGAGTGAAGCTTGCTTCTGAACTTCATCGCCGCAGTACAGGCAGAACCTTGTACATTCTCGATGAACCGACCACCGGCTTGCATGTGGCTGATATTGAGCGGCTATTGCATGTGCTCCAGCGGCTTGTCGATGCAGGTGATACCGTGGTGGTCATCGAACACAATTTGGATGTGATCAAAACGGCTGATTACATTATTGACTTGGGGCCAGAGGGCGGGGATGCTGGGGGCGAAGTGCTGATAGCAGGATTGCCTGAGCGCGTGGCAGATTTCGCGGGTTCGTATACGGGGCGATTTTTGGCTCCTGTGTTGCAACGCGATTTTAATAGAATGGAGCAGATGCAAGAATGGCTTCCGTCGACGATTTCTTAAAACTAGACATCCGGGTGGGCACAGTGATTTCGGCAAGCGTACATCCCACTGCAAAAAAACCATCGTATCAATTGGAGATAGATTTTGGTTCTTTAGGCATCAAGCGCAGCTCAGCGCAAATAACAAAACTTTATCAACCGGAGGATTTGCTGCAAAAACAAGTGATTGCGGTTGTCAACTTTCCTCCTAGGCGTGTCGCAGGGTTTGAATCTGAGGTGTTGGTGCTTGGGGCGATGGGGAGTAATGGTGACATCATCGTATTGACAACGGAGCGCCCTGCGGCAGATGGTGATGTGATTGCCTGAGTGACAGATATGAAGGAGGTGGTTTGCCTGGATGTGTTTCAAAAACTAATTCAAGCGCTTGATGGACGTGTGCAAATTTATACACAACTTCCTGCGAGTTTGCGCGGTGTTGCATTAGAACATTTGCATGCGGGGTATGTGGATGGGGAGTACATTTGGTACGCGGCATCTGAATTATCAGGGAAACAACTTTATATCGCAGGGCAAATAGAACATTTGTCGCGCGCGGAAAGGTATTTATTGCAGATGGCGATACGCGCGATTCCCATGTCCGAATCGTCAGGACAAAGTTGGGAACGCAAAATCTCCGATGCGCTGCATGAACCACTTGAACCATATGGTAGCGCCATTCGCATTGAAGACGAAGTGGAAAACATACTGGTACCTTGGAACTGGCCTGTTTATCTGATCAGCCTTCGCCCCGATGAGCGTTCGACGGCCGAGATTGTGGGTGAAGTGTCAAAAAACTTTGAATCGCTCGCTGATGAAACTGATCTGGTGGTAAATATAGTGGTCGATCCGTCGATGATTGTGGGCGTCATCAGTCTTCATAAGTCGACGGAAATGCCTGCTTTTTCAGGATTGGAAATCGCAGAGGCACTGGTAGACGGGTTAATGTCGGAATCGTTTGTCAAGGTCAGGGCGATCTACAGTGAGTCGACCCGCAGCTTTCCTGAACTTTTACGGATGGTCAAACGCATGCACTACATATTTCAGGCTGCAGAACGATTTCAGGTGGAGCAACCTGTTTATTCTGTTCGAGGAATTGGTTTTTTCGAATTGCTCTTTACAACAAAGTCCCAGTTGCGTCAGGCATACACAGACCACATTTTGCCTCCCAGTATTTTGAACGCGCTTGGTACTGAGTTGGAACAAACAGTGATGATGTTTATTCAAAACAATTTGAATATGAGTGAGACGGCTCGTCAATTATATTTACATCGCAATAGCTTATTATATCGAATAGAACGAATCAAGGAATTAACTGGATATGACATTCGCATGTTTCGAGATGCGGTGACGGTTTGGGTCGCCTTATTGCTAAAAAGACTTTGAGTTAATGTCGATGTGCCTAAAGTTAACTTGCCAACTTTGTATACGTTGCCGTATAGAGTAAAGGTGCGCACTGGGACTATACTAGCCATGTTGAGCAACCGTCGTTGTGATGACGGAAAGGGGATTTTCAATTTGGCAGAAGTAAAACTTACCAGTGTGTATAAGAAGTATACTGGCAATGTGGTAGCAGTGAGTGATTTTAATCTGGATATTCAGGATAAAGAGTTTGTCGTGCTCGTTGGCCCGTCTGGTTGTGGAAAATCTACGACCCTCAGGATGATTGCGGGGTTAGAAGAAATCAGCGAAGGCGACCTGTTTATAGGTAATAAGCGCGTCAATGACGTGGCACCAAAGGATCGGGATATTGCGATGGTGTTTCAGAATTACGCACTGTATCCGCACATGACCGTCTATCAGAATATGGCATTCGGATTAAAGTTGCGTCATTTTCCAAAAGCAGAAATAGAACGCAGGGTGAAAGAGGCAGCGCAAATTCTAGATATTTCGCATTTGTTGGATCGCAAGCCCAAAGCGCTTTCTGGTGGACAAAGGCAACGTGTGGCGTTGGGGCGTGCGATTGTTCGCGAACCACAGGTATTTTTAATGGACGAACCATTGTCCAATTTAGATGCTAAGTTGCGCGTACAGATGCGCACAGAGATTAGCAAACTGCACAAACGTCTCCAAACCACCTTTATTTATGTTACACATGATCAGACAGAAGCGATGACAATGGGTGATCGCATCGTCGTGATGAAAGATGGCCTCATTCAGCAGGTGGCCACACCGCAAGAATTGTACAATACCCCTAATAACTTATTTGTCGCAGGCTTTATTGGTTCACCTGCCATGAATTTTGTAAGCGGCACTTTAGTGGAAAAAGACGGTAAGATACAATTCACTTCTGAAGGCATGAATCTCATACTTTCGGAAGGCAAAAATGAACTAATTCGCAGCCATAATTATATTGGTAAACCTGTTGTGATAGGCATTCGCCCGGAGCATGTACATGATGAACCCGTCTATTTGGAGACATATCCTGATGGCATTTTCGAAGCAGCAGTGGATGTGGTGGAGCACATGGGATCGGAGATGTACTTGTTTTTAGATGTGGGCGGGCAGGTGTTTAACGCTAGGATTGTCGCACGTGGAGACGTATCGCTAGGTGATAGGGTCAAACTCGCCATTGACATGAGCAAGATTCATCTGTTTGATAAAGAGACAGAGTTAGCCTTGTTTTGATTCGCTGATCGCGAGGTATTATGTAGGCAGGGGTCAAGACTCCTGCCTTTTTGATTAGGGAGTGGAATGGTTTTTGGATAAGTACGTAACAGTCGCAGAGCTAAAAGTGGAATTTGATTTGGAACTGGTGGCGGGGGAGTCGGGATTGGATCGTCTTATCACTACGACCGAAATCAATCGACCAGGACTGGCGTTGGCGGGATTTCTCATGTATTTTCCAGCCGAACGCGTGCAAATACTTGGCCGCACGGAAATTGCATTTCTCTCATCGATGAGTGAGCAGGAAATCAAGGAACGGATAAGTGCCTTGGTATCCAATGAAGTGATGCCATGTCTGGTTATTTCACGCAGTATGGAAACTCATCCTGTCTTTTATCAAGTGGCGGAGCAGTTTGGTATTCCGGTGTTGCGAACCCCATTAACGACGCCCAAATTCATTGCTCACCTTACTACCTTTCTTGCCATTCGTTTAGCGCCAGAGGTGCTTGTCCACGGGGTGCTAGTTGACGTATATGGCATTGGCATTTTGATGATGGGTTCAAGCGGCATTGGGAAAAGCGAAACAGCGCTAGAATTATTAAAACGCGGGCATCGAATGGTTGCAGATGATGCGGTGGAGATCCGGCAAATTTCTGAAGATACGCTGGTCGGCACGGCACCCCCTTTGCTCGAACACCTACTGGAGATACGGGGACTAGGAGTATTAAATGCGATGACGCTCTTTGGTGCGGGTGCGATTCGCACGCATAAACGGATTGAAATGATCATTGAACTAGAAGTTTGGGATGATGTCAAACCGTATGATCGCTTGGGATTGGATGAGCAAAAGAAAAAAATTCTCGATGTCGAACTGACATCCATTACCGTTCCTGTTCGACCTGGTCGCAACTTGGCCATTATCATCGAAGTCGCTGCCATGAACCAACGCTTAAAGCGAATGGGCTACAATGCAGCAAAAGAGCTCTCGGAGAAACTAATGACAAGCCTGCAAGATCCTGTGGATGATTAAAAATCTTATATCTATTTGACAGGCGCACGATCCCGTGATAGGATACGTGCATACTGTTGCTTTAGTATATTAGCATACTAAAGGATTGGAGTTATCCAATGAGTTCTCTCTACTTCGAACGGCCACATGGCACAAAGGATTATCTGCTGCTGGACTATGAAATTAGAAACCAGCTTGAAATGATGATACATCAAGTGTTTTGCGCGTGGGGTTATGACTTGTTGTCCACCCCGTTGCTGGAATTTGAAGATACGATCAGACAGGGGCTTCATAAAGAAGAGGAAGAACAATTATACCGAATGTTCGATGCCACAGGTCGCACGTTGGTGTTGAGACCAGAAATGACGACACCTGTCGCTCGTGTGGTGGCCACGTTGTTAAGTGGCGAACCATTTCCTTTGCATCTCGCTTATATTGAAAAAACTTTTCGCAGGGTGCCGGCGCGTAGTAATGAACAGAGTGAAGTGACGCAGGCAGGCATCGAACTTTTGGGGGACGTGTCGCCTGACGCAGATGCGGAGGTACTCGCGGTAATGGCATCTGTGTTGCAAGCCGTTGGGGTGGGGCACTTTCGCCTTGCGGTCGGTCATACTGGATATGTCGGTGCGCTGTTACAGGATCTACCGGAGGCCACGCAACAAGCTTTGCGGCAATCTTTATTAAAAAAAGATGCCGTCGGCTATGAACAGCAATTACTACAACTAAAAGATCGGTTGACAGCAGAGGAACACGAGGCACTTATCGCCATGCCGCGAATTCGCGGAGGTAAAGCAGCCATTCATGAAGCGAGGCGATATGCTATTTCGCCGGGGGCACGCAAGGCGTGCGATGACCTTGAAGTGTTGATGGAGGCATTAGAGGCACACGGGTTGGCTGAAGTGGTTCAATTCGATTTTGGCCTTTATCTAGAACATGAATATTATACAGGCATTCTTTTTGAAGGATACGTGCAATCACTTGGATTATCGGTTTGTTTTGGAGGACGTTACGACCATCTGCTGGATCGTTTTGGACGCCCAACACCGGCAACGGGTGGCGTACTACACGTAGAGAGGTTGCTGCAGGTGATAGAAGGCAACCACCACGCGTACAAACGCTATCACCTGCTGACAGAACGAGAAGATCGTTCCACAGCTTATGCTTTTGCACAATTTCTCAGACAACAGGGGATTGCAGTGAGGGTCAGTCGGCAAACAAAGGTAATACCTGCAAAGGAACCGCAAGTCGGATGGTTTCTTGCAGGAGATCTACACAGTCACAGTGAGGAATTGTTAAAATACTATCAGGAATTTTTGCAATACAGAGAGAGGTGAGCGCTCATGTTGACGATTGCCATGGCCAAAGGTCGCATCATGCAAGCCGCAGTGGCGCTGATGGAACGAGCCGGTTACCTGCCTCCTGAAAACTTAGAAAAGACCAGAAAACTGATTTTAAGTGATGAAGTGAATCAAATTCGCTATCTACTCGCAAAACCTGTCGATGTGCCGACGTATGTCGAGCGTGGGGCCGCTGACTTGGGAGTGGTAGGGAAAGATGTTCTGCTAGAGGCGAACAGCGATGTGCATGAACTGCTTGACTTGGGAGTGGGTCGATGCCGATTGTCAATTGCAGGCCCACCTGATCTCAATCTCAATCAAGTGCGCCGTGTGGGTACTAAGTATCTCAACTATACCCGGGATTATTTTTTAAAAAGGAACCAGCAGGTGGAAACGATTTATCTCAATGGGAGTGTCGAATTGGCACCGCTCATCGGTCTTGCGGATTGTATCGTGGATCTAGTGGAAACAGGTCGAACGCTTGAGGAAAATGGACTGGTCACATGGCTGGATCTCGAAGAAATCTCGACGCGACTGATCGCGAATCGAGGGAGTTATCAGTTGCGAATCCAAGAAGTTGATTTATTTACTAAACGACTTCGCGCGGTTCTATAAGAGGTGGATGCATTGATTGCGATTATCGATTATGGGGTGGGCAATTTACTTAGCGTGGCCAAAGCACTAGAACACATTGGCAGTGAGGCGTTGATCACTAGCCGCATAGAGGAATTGCTGGAGGCAGATGGCGTAATTTTGCCAGGAGTCGGTGCATTTGGAGATGCCATGGTTAGTTTGCGTCGGCTGGAATTATTGGCTCCACTTAAGGCCTACGCAAAAACAGGAAAACCGTTGCTCGGGATTTGCCTTGGCATGCAATTGCTATTTTCCGTAAGTGAAGAACATGGGGATCATGTGGGGTTGGGGCTCATACCGGGACACGTTATCCGCATGCGGGGGGATTATAAGATTCCGCAGGTAGGCTGGAATCAGCTGCAATTTGAGCGACAGCACCCGTTGGTGGCAGGGGTAGAGGCTGGTGAGTTTACTTATTTTGTACACAGCTATTTAGTGACACCCATCGATCCATCAGTGATTGTGGCTACTACTGATTACCACCAAGCGATTCCTGCGATCGTAGTCAAAGACAATATCGTCGGGATGCAGTTTCATCCTGAAAAAAGTTCCACTACCGGGTTGAAACTGTTATCTAATTTTGTGTCGTGGAGTAGTACGGGAGGTGACGCATAATGCAGTTGTTTCCTGCCATTGACTTGATGAACGGACAAGCTGTGCGTCTTTATAAAGGGGATTTTGATCAACAAAGTCAATATGGGAACCCACTGGATGTGGCTCTCCGATATGTCGAAGCCGGAGCCACATATGTTCATCTTGTGGACTTAGATGCTGCCAAAACAGGTGAAACTTCATCTACTACCGCGCAAATCGTGGAGCGCATAGTGACTGAAACGAAACTTCTGGTTGAACTAGGTGGAGGCATTCGCTCGGAATTGGCTGTGGAGCGATGGTTAAATTCTGGGGTTTGGCGTTGCATAGTGGGTACGAGGGCAGCAGAAGATCTGAAATTTACCAATTCTTTATTCGCATCGTTTGGGGATGCGGTCATCGTTGGCATTGATGCTCGCGATGGTATGGTGGCGACGAAGGGATGGACAGAAAATTCTGCGTGGATGACCAACGAATTTGCGAAAGTTCTTTTTCAAATGGGCTATCGCGAATGCATCTTTACTGACATCGAACGTGATGGAACATTACAGGGAGCAAACTTGGATCTGTCGGTTCAGTTGGCGGCTGCGTCTGGATTGAAAGTGGTGGTGTCCGGTGGAGTCAGCAATTTGCAGGATGTATTGGCGATGAAGGCTTTTGAGAATATGGGGATCAGCGGGGCGATTATTGGCAAAGCGCTGTTTTCGGGAAAAATCGACCTGAGAGACGCACTTGAGGCTGTGCGTGGGGGGGATGATTAATGCTGGCCAAGCGGATTATTCCTTGTTTTGATGTTGCCGATGGACGCGTGGTCAAGCATGAATCATTTTTTGACAATCGTCGCGACGCCGGTGACCCAATTGAGTTAGCTGAACTTTATGATCGCGCAGGGGCAGATGAAATTGTATTATTGGATATTTCCGCTACGCCAGAGGGCAGAAGTACCCTGCTGGACATTGTACAAAAAACGGCGGAACGCATTTTCATCCCTTTTACGGTGGGTGGAGGCATTGGCAGTGTGGATGAGGTGCGGGAAGTTTTGCGGGCGGGAGCGGACAAGGTATCGATTAATTCAGCAGCCGTGCGCGATTCTAAACTAATCACAGAAATATCTAGACGTTTTGGCGCACAGTGCACTGTGGTGGCAATTGACGCCAAAAAGAGCCAAGAAGCGAATGGCTGGGAAGTATTGATCAGCGGTGGACGTGTGCGTACGGGGCTTTCTGCGGTGGAATGGGCAAAAAAAGCCGAACATTTAGGGGCTGGGGAAATTTTATTAACCAGTTTTGATCAAGACGGGCAGCGCGATGGATACGACTTGGAATTGACGCAAAAAGTATCCGATGCGGTGCGTATACCAGTCATTGCTTCTGGTGGCGCGGGCAACAAGGAACATTTCTACGATGTATTTACGAAAGGGAAGGCGGATGCGGCATTAGCGGCAAGTGTCTTTCACTTTTCGGAAATGGGAATTGCTGAAGTGAAGGAGTATTTGCGCAAACGAGGGGTGTGGGTGAGATGAGTCAATCAATGACAGAACTTATTGAGGCGTTGAAATGGAATGACGATGGGTTGATCCCTGCCGTCGTACAGGATGTAAAAACGAAACGGGTGCTTACACTAGCTTATATGAATCAGGAATCACTTGAAAAGACGCTCGCTACTCGCGAAACCTGGTTCTATAGCCGATCTCGGCAAGTATTGTGGCATAAGGGGGAGACTTCCGGACACACACAGCAGGTTGTTGGAATTGAAGCGGATTGCGATGGTGACGCGTTGCTTGTGCAGGTGGAAGCAAATGGGCCAGCTTGCCATAAAGGAACGGCATCATGTTTTGATGGAGAACCGATTGTACCGCTAGAAATAGTGGATGAAGTGGATGAAAATGTGCTCAAACGCCTAGAAAACAGAGTGAAGGAAAGGGAGAGAGAGCGTCCGGAAGGTGCATATACCACTTATCTTTTCACGAAGGGACTAGATAAGATTCTTAAAAAAGTGGGGGAAGAAACCGCAGAAGTGATTATCGCCGCAAAAAACCGCAGTGTTAGTGAACTGCGCTATGAAACGGCTGATCTACTGTATCACTTGATGGTGTTGTTAAGAGAGCAAAACTTGCCATTTGAGGAGGTGCTCGCCGAATTAGACATAAGGTATCAAGGTAAGTGAGAATAGCTGACATATAAACTGAATAGTTTTTTTGCAAAAACACACTTTCATACTCTAGATAAATTTGTTATGCTAAATGCTAGGGTGTATTGAGTGTGTTTCAATTTTGCTGTGGATATAACTGTGGAAGCGCTTACCAGAGCTAATTTGATAGGGTTGTGATACTATGTATCAGTCCTAGATCAACTAAACGTTTGTTTGACGTATAGATACTCTAAATATATATTGCATGCTAGGTTCGGTTCTGATAAATTATGTTTCGTATGTTGAGGTGATAGTATGTCGATTTTACTAGAAGTATCTGGAATAAAGACGAGCTTTTTAACTACTCGAGGGTACTTGCCAGCAATTGAAGATGTATCTTTTACGCTGGAAAAAGGCGAGGTACTAGGCATTGTCGGTGAATCTGGATGTGGGAAAAGTGTCACATCGCTTTCGGTGATGCAATTGTTAGCTGCAAATGGGAAAATTCAAGAAGGTTCGATTCGCTTTGATGGCAGGGAATTGGTCGGGCTCCCTGATTCGGAAATGCGTAAAATTCGCGGCAATGATATTGGGGTTATATTCCAAGAGCCGATGACTTCGCTGAATCCCGTTCATAAGATTGGGCGTCAAATTGGTGAGTCTTTGATGATGCACAAGGGGATGAATAGATCTCAAGCGCGGGAGAAATCCATCGAATTATTAAAATCGGTGGGGATTCCGCGGGCTGAACAAATTGTGGATGAATACCCTCATCGTTTATCTGGTGGCATGCGTCAACGGGTGATGATTGCTATCGCCATGTCCTGTGATCCCAAGCTTCTGATTGCAGATGAGCCTACGACAGCGCTTGACGTGACGATTCAG
>JAJZCJ010000078.1 GCA_021846145.1 Bacillota bacterium | reverse complement strand
GATTATTGACCCACATCCCGCCCGATTGTATCGTAGGAACAAAACGAGTATTGTAGAAAACCTGCTCAAAAAAGAACAAGGATCGCTAGGGGAGCGCATACTTGCTGTGTTGACTCAGAAGCGCGGTCTAGCGGTCAGTGAGCTTTCTTTTATGCTGGGAGAGACAGAAACAGTCATACAAGCTGAGTTGCAACACTTATTGGATGATGGCCAACTGATCAGAGGTAAACCGCGTCAAGAGCTAATTCCCATGTCGTTGATAGAGGCATGGACAGCACAAGTGCTCACCGCATTGGTCACTTATTTTCACAAAAATCCTTATGATTTGTGGGTTCCTAAATCAGTGCTTAGTGCAGAGTTGAAAGCGTCAGGGATTGAGTCGAACTGGTTAGAACCATTGCTTGTGCGTGTTCATGAACAACGGCCTGTGATTGTGCAAATGGAGCGCGTGCGATTTGTGGATCGAGCAATTGTCCTTACCAACGAAGAACAAAATGTTCGCGATCAGGTGTGGAAATTATTGCAGGATAGCCCTTTTGCCCCGCCTGGGACTGCTGAAATGGAACAACTATTGCATCTGCAAGGCAAAGAAAAGTTAATGAAGACGGCACTTCATATATTGGTACAAGAGGATCAGATTATCGCCATTAATCCAGACGTATACATGGTCAAAACGGCCGTTTTAGATGCGGCACAGATAGCGAGTACTCTTTTTGCGCAAAAGGGGGCATTTAGTTTGGCGGATTTTCGCGATACGCTTGCGACAAGTCGTAAATATGCGGTAGCCATGCTAGAGTACTTTGACCGCCAAAAGTGGACACGACGAACGGGAGAGGTTCGAGAATGGCTGAAAAAATCACAAGGAAAATAGAGGAAAATTCGTTGTTATCAACCTATCATGTACCCTTATGTACACATTTAGTGCAAGGCTCCGTGCGTGTGCCTGGCTCAAAATCGATGACAAATCGGGCACTCCCGATTGCGGCCTTGGCACGCGGTACCACCGTGTTGCGTGGCGCATTGTTTTCTGATGACAGCAGGTATTTTATTGAATCTTTACGTCGACTTGGTTATCAAGTGGACACAGATGAACCCCATCATCAAATCACGATCACAGGGGCGGGTGTGACGCCGTTAGCTCATCTGACGGGCATTGATTTATTCGTGGGGAATTCAGGAACTAGCGCGCGATTTTTGGCTGCTTTTGTAAGTTTGGGAACAGGTAGGTATCGTATTGATGGGATTGCACGCATGCGGGAACGGCCGATTGCGGCGTTGCTTCATGCGCTGACGCAAGTGGGAATTTCCGCAATCGATGAATACCATACGGGTTGTCCACCTATTTTAATTGAAGCAAATGGCTTTCCTGGGGGTGTGATTTCGATTCACGGGATGGAAAGCAGTCAGTACGTATCTGGATTGTTGCTGGCGGCACCGTATGCACAAGGGCCGATTGATCTATACGTTGAAGGCACACTGGTTTCCGCACCCTACGTCACGATGACGGTAGAAATGATGCGGCAATTTGGAGCAAATGTCACGGCGACTGACGGTCACTATCATATAGAACCCAGTGAATATGAGGCGAAAAGAGAATTTCACATTGAGCCAGATGCTTCTAGTGCGTCCTATTTTCTAGCTGCGGCCGCTGTATGTGGCGGTACGATTCGGGTAGAGGGATTGGGTCATGAATCGCTGCAGGGTGACGCTCAATTCGCGCGAATTTTGGAAAAAATGGGTTGCCAAGTGACCTACGGAGCAAATTTTATTGAATTAACTGGGGTACAAGGCAAACTATCTGGCATTGAGGCAGACTTGTTTGAAATGTCGGACATGGTGCCTACGCTGGCTGCGATTGCCCCACTTGCTTCCGAACCAGTACATATTTACAATGTGGCTAATGTCAGAATTAAAGAAACAGATCGCATTCAAGCGTGTGTGAAGGAACTAAGGAAATTTGGCGTTCGTGTGGATGAGTCGGAGGATGGATTGACTGTGTATCCGCAGGCTAACTTCAATCATGGAGTGTCAGTAAAAACGTATGATGATCATCGTATTGCGATGGCATTTTCTATATTGGGACTTAAGGTGCCGGGTACGATTATTGAAAACCCTGAATGTACGCAGAAAACATTTCCTAATTTTTTTGAACTTTTGGAAAAGATGATTTCGTAATTTGATTTTTAACTGTTCGTAACTCTACTGCAATCTTAATCTTATATGATGGTCTTGTAACACATTTGACCCCCTTTTGATGATTGATTTGCGTGACGTAGCGAAACAGCTAACGTTGCGTTTTTTTTTCTTGTTGAGACGCTTCACTTGCGGTATAGTTCCACTGAATAGAAGCTGGAGAGTGTATGATGCGAAAAGCGATAGGGATTGATTTTGGTGGCACATATATAAAAGGAGCACTTATCGACACGCAGGGTCAAATTTTAGTCAAAGAGCAGATTCCCACGTTGAAAGAAGAAGGCGCAGCCAGTATTCTGCGAAGAATTGCAGAATTGATTAAGCAATTGGCAGCGGCTCATGGGGTGGCGTGGACTGAACTTTCTGGCGTAGGTATTGGAATTCCTGGTTTTATTGACGATCAGGCAGGAATTGCCGTCGAAGTGATCAATGTCGGTTGGAAACAAGTGGCGGTGCGTGAACCGCTGCAAAACGCATTGCAATTGTCCGTTTTTATGGAAAATGACGCAAACGCTGCGGCGCTAGGTGAAGCATGGGTAGGTGCGGGGCGAGGTGCTAAAAGTGCGATTTGTGTCACCCTTGGGACTGGTGTGGGGGGCGGCATTGTGTTAGAGCAAAAGATTTGGCGCGGTAGTAACCACATGGGGGGAGAACTGGGGCATTTTGTATTAGATCCACAAGGGGCACCGTGTAATTGTGGACGAAGAGGCTGCCTAGAGACGTTCTCATCGGCGACTGGCATTTTGCGGCTGGCTCGTGTTGGGTTGGAAAGTGGGATGACAAGTGTGTTGCAGATGGAATCCTTATCGACGAAAGGGATTTTTGATGCAGCGGCTACTGGTGATGAGTTGGGTCAACAGGTAGTGGCCATGGCGGCGGATATGTTGGGCAGGGGGCTTGCCATGGCGGCTGATCTGATTAACCCTGAAATCATCATTATTGGTGGTGGGGTGGCGAAGGCGGGAGATGACTTGTTTGTCCCCGTGCAACATGCTTTTGCGCGCTATGCGCTGCCAAGAGTGGCAGAGGCTGCACGTATTGTGCCAGCAGTTTTGGGCAATGATGCGGGAGTAGTCGGAGCAGGAAAATTGACATTTCAGAATGACTAGTAAGGGGACATGAGCGATGCCACAGCATGTGCAAATGCTCATCATCACCGGAATGTCTGGCGCAGGCAAGACAGTTGCCATTCAATTCCTGGAAGACATGGGCTATTTTTGTATTGATAATTTGCCACCAGCACTCATACCAAAATTCAGCGAATTGGTGCGTCAACCTGGTGGAACAGTAAGAAAAGTAGCGTTAGTGTGTGATTTAAGGGGGGGCGAGTTTTTCGGTGCACTTTTTGATGCATTGAATGAATTAGATGATCACCCCGAACTTGATTATCACATTTTATATTTAGAAGCTGACGATGAGACGTTAGTGCGTCGGTATAAAGCAACGAGACGCAAGCATCCGTCGGCACCTGATAGTGGGCGTATTGTTGACGGGATTGAGCGGGAACGAAAAATTTTAAGTGAAGTGCGTGATCGGTCTGATATTGTGATTAATACCAGCCGTTTGCGGCCAGCAGAATTGCGCGATTTGCTGGAAAACAGGTTTCGTCAGATTGCACATATTCCTAGTATATCAGTGAATGTCCTGTCTTTTGGATTTAAGTACGGGATACCGATTGATGCTGACCTCGTATTTGATGTTCGGTTTTTGCCTAATCCGTATTATATTGATGAATTACGATCGCACACAGGTCAAGACCAGCAAGTCTATGATTATGTGATGAAATGGCCTGCAACGGAAGAATTCATACAAAAATGGTTGAATTTGATTGATTTTTTGATGCCGCAGTATTTAAATGAGGGAAAACCTCAGGTCATAATTGGCATTGGCTGTACGGGGGGAAGACACCGCTCGGTGGCAATCGCTGAACATTTACGCGCCCACCTTCAATCAGAATACCCCGTATCGGTGGTTCATCGAGACGTCGGAAAGGACGTTGAACAATGAAGAGACACCTAAAAGATTGGGCGTGGTATTTGCTCGTATTTGGTGTGGGTTTGTTGTTTGCTAGTTTGAGCATCGCGTCACACAAAATACGTTGGTGGTTAATTGGCATTCTCTGTGTGTTGTTTAGTGCCGTTGTGCTGCTGCTTTTGTTTTTCGGAGAACGCGCAAGATCCAAGTTGCAGGCGATGCAAATTGCCCGAAGACCCCGTGTCATGGTGATTGGTGGGGGAACTGGTCAACCTGTGTTGTTGCGTGGATTAAAGCATATGGACGTGGAAATTACGGCTGTGGTGACAGTGGCTGATGATGGTGGTAGTTCGGGGCGTCTGCGATCAGAAATGTTCATTCCCCCGCCTGGGGATATTCGTAATTGTCTGATTGCCTTGGCGGATACAGAGCCTTTATTAGCTGATTTGTTGCAGTATCGGTTTGACGGTGGCACGGGGCTTAGTGGGCATAGTTTTGGCAACTTGTTTTTGGCTGCGATGACTCATATCACAGGCGACTTTGAAACGGCCATTCGCGAGACTAGTCGAGTACTTGCTGTGCGTGGTACGGTGATGCCAGTAGCCAAACAGGCATTTACCTTATCCGCAATTTTTGAAGATGGATCAAAAGTGGAAGGGGAATCTCAAATTCCTTTAGTGAACAAACCAATTGCGAAAATAGAAATTCAGCCTGCTACTGTTGAGCCGGTACCAGAAGTAATCGAAACGATTGCCGGGGCTGATGCGATTGTGATTGGGCCAGGTAGTTTGTTTACCAGTATCATGCCAAATTTATTAGTGCCAGGGCTGGTGGAAGCGATTCGACAATCGCAGGCAAAAGTGATTTTTGTTTGCAATGTGATGACCCAACCTGGTGAAACAGACGGCTATACAGCTTCAGACCATGTGGAAGCGATTTATCGCCATGTGGGGGCTGGACTTTTTGATATGATCATTGTCAATTCAGCCGTGCTTCCTGACGTTGTTTTGCAGCAGTACGCATTGCAAAATGCATATCCTGTAACGGTTGACGTGGAAAAATTACATAAAATAGGACTTACGGTAATTGCGAGGAATTTCTTGCAAGATTCAACGTATGCTCGTCACGATCCAGATTTGGTAGCGATGCAGATTTTGGCCTTAATAGGTAGGGAACACCGTGTGTGAATCTCGCTAAGTGATGGTTTGAAAGAAGGTTGGCTCAATGTCTTTTGCGTCGCGAACGAAAAAAGAGTTGACTCAGGTGGCGAGTACACCATGTTGTGAACAATCAGAGTTAATTGCACTAATTCAGCATGCTGGTGCGCTGCATGAATGGGATAACGGCAAAGTATTGGATCTGTCTACGGAAAATGCCGCTATTGCGCGTAGAGCGTATACGTTGTGGAAAAGCGTGTATGCAGGTTCGCTTGAAGTGTTAGTGCAAAAAAAAATGCGCTTAAAGAAAAATAACGTGTATATCATACGTATGCGTTGGGATGTAGAACCATTTTTGCATTCGCTGGGTTTATATGATGGCGAGCAACTCGTTCATCGTATGCCGGAAGGGTTCATTACGCAAACTTGCTGTAAAAAATCGTATATGCGAGGTGCTTTTTTGGCCAGTGGTTCGGTGAACGATCCAGAAAGTCACACGTACCACTTGGAAATTTCCAATAAAAACACGCAGCAGGTGGATCATTTACTCAAATTGTTGCAAGGGTTTAGACTGCATGCGAAAGAGATTGAACGCAAAAAAGGGCATATTATCTATTTGAAAGAAGGCGAGAAAATTGTTGAATTTCTTGGTTTAATCGGTGCTCATCAGGCCGTGTTGCATTTTGAAGAAGTGCGAATTGTCAAAGGGATGCGCAATCAGGTGAATCGTTTGGTCAATTGTGAGACAGCTAATCTAAACAAGACGATTTCGGCTGCGGTTCGTCAAATGGAGAACATTCGCCTAATTGAAGCGCGGGTGGGTTTAAATAAATTGCCGCGCAAATTGCAGGTCGTGGCTGAAAAACGATTACAGTATCCTGAAATTACGTTGCAAGAGTTGTGTGAGGTATTGCCTGAACGAGTTAGCAAGTCAGGACTTAATCATCGATTGCGAAAATTAGATGAAATTGCAAAAAAGATTCGTGCAGATCGGCAAAACTATTTAGAATCGTAGTCAGGGTGGATTTGCTCTGCTATAATGTGATAATCACCACGTATTATATTTGAAAATGGTTTGTAGCATAGGGGGAGCATTTTGTGGCAGAGCGTACCGCGACGGTGAATTTGAAATCAGGTTTGCAGGCCCGTCAAGCCGCGTTATTTGTACAAGAAGCGAATAAATTCAGCAGTGAAGTATTCTTAGAAAAAGACGGAAAATCCGTAAATGCGAAAAGCATTATGGGTGTGATGTCGTTAGTTATTCCTCACGGTGCGTTAATTACGCTACGGGCAAGCGGTTCGGATGGGGATCAGGCGGTAGAAAGATTAGCGGTAATGGTGATGAAAGAAGAATAGTGAATATCTGATTTATCGAATGTTCATATCGATGCGATCATACGCTTTTGTAGGACTGTTTTTGATCAGTCCCAGCATGGAGGCGATGAGGTGCATAAGAGCTTTTTGCGTGCCAAGAAGCGAGCACCGAGGTCGTTATTGATGGTGATTTTGGTCATCGGAGCTATTTTTGCCTTTCTCATGTGGATCATTGTATCTGTTGATCCGTTTCAGCCCGCCAATCCATTTCTTCGCCAAGTTACTATTGGTCAGTCAGTGATTGGCGATTGGCGTTATGGTGGCTCGAACACCAATGGCTCCATGAAATTTTATGATGCTTATCAATATGTGACCATCCCCGAAGATTCTTCCACTTTTGCGGCGGACGGTGTGTTTGTTGCGCTTGCAGGTCATACCCCAAGTACAGTCACTTTTGAACCTGTTTATGAATCAGAAGTATTAGGCCCAGCGAGTTACATATGGATTATACTGGTCATCGCCGCGATTGCTGCATTTGTATTGAAAAAAAAACGACTGCTCGTCGCAAGAATGAAAAAGCATAAACGGCTTTTTTCTCGACGTCAACGGTAAATGTGCACTTGATTTACCATCCGTACGATTATTTACAAAACATGATCGCCAGTTGTGAACAATTACATTATGCTTGTTTGTAGGTACCGAGAAATGAAAAGGGCCCTTTCTTGGTGGAGGCAGGCGCATGGCTGATGTCATGACCGAAGTGATGAATAAAAGCGATGATTTCTTTTTTGAGATTTTGACGAAAGTGGTTTTTTATACAGGGTTTCATCGCGGCGTAGTGGAACGCAAATGGGGATGTTTTAAAGAGGCTTTTTGCGGTTTTGCGATTGCAAAAGTGGCTGAATTTGATGAAACAGACATTGAACGATTGCTTGCAAAGGATTCTCCGATTATTAAAAATGCGCGCAAGGTGATGGCAACAGTTGAAAATGCAAAAGTGTGCAGGCAACTAATTGCAGAGTATGGGTCATTATCTCACTTTTTGCAATTTGTGCAGGACCATAGCAAACGCAGCTTAGAAGGGGAATTTAAGTTGGTTTTTCAACTGGTAGGGGAAAGCGCAGCTCATGCGTTATTTGAGGATCTGCGTGTTGCGATGTATATTGCGTAAGTGGAGTAATAAAGCACGGTGGGGCCTCATTGGTTCACCGTGCTTTTTGAATTTCATGATATAATAATTGACGCTGGGGGAGTGTATATGAGCGGCAGTTGGTTCGCGAAGGGGAAAATTGCCATTGCTGTTAGCATGGCTTTCGTTACTATTTTTATATCCCCTATTTATTCTTCCCATGTGATGAAAACAGCAGCTTATGTTCAGCCGATGGTTCCAAAAGCTATGGCTGCGCCATTACATACGGTTCGCCTGACTTCCTCTAGGACAGCGCCCAAGCAAAAAGCGATGATGCTGGTGGTGTGTGCTTCTTTTTTAGGGAAGCCAGCGACCAAGCTCCTTTCCGTGTTTCAAAATTTATATTTTGGTAATCATCATTCTGTCGCAAGTTATTATAAACAGGTTTCTTATGGACAATTGCAAGTCACTGGACAGGTGGTGGGAGACCCACTTCATCCGGGGAAATTTCTGCAGTTGCCACATTCTGAATCTTATTATGCGCGGACGGACAATGGCTCAAGCGGTAATTTTCCCAATAATGACGATGGCGTGGTAGCAGATGTGATCAAACAACTGGTGAAGGATCACTTTGATTTTAAGCCTTATGTGGTGAATGAGGAAATTCCTTATTTTGCTATTGTTTTTAGTGGGTATGGTGCTGATGTCGAGCCAACCAATAAAAACTTAATTTGGCCAGTAGAATCTAATTTGCAATACCCGATAAAAATTTCCTTAGATAAATTTGGCACAAGAACGCCGATGTCTACTGATGTGGCGGTAGTCAATGCTTATGATCTAGTGCCTGAGTTAGATGATTTTAGTGGAGATCCTGTTACATTGGGGGTACTTGCGCATGAATTTGGACATCTCATGGGATTGATGGATCTGTATGATGTGTCTGGCTCTGCTAATGCAGGGCAGGGGGTTGGTCCTTTTTCGCTGATGGGAACTGGTAATTGGAATGGGTATCCAGCAGGGGATCAACCTTCAGGACTTGATCCTTTTTCACTGATGTTTCTGAACTGGGTTCGACCCACTGCGATTTCCGAGAGTGAAACGGGTGTTCCGCTTGCGCCACTGGAGACATCACCTGTCGTGTATCGATTGAACCCATTGAATGACAGCAATGAATACTTCCTTCTATCCAATGAGGAAGCGCTCGGTGTCGACGTAGCCATCCCGGATTCCGGAGTCTTTATCTGGCGGATTGACGCGTTGGGGGTGCAGCCAAGCAGTTACGACTGGACAAATGACGTACTGGATGATCCGAGCCAGAATCGTTCTCATCATTATGATGTGGCCATTATGAGTGCAGGCAATACGAATGATCTAAAACAGCCTGAAGGAGACGTTACTAATTACCAAGACGCCTATCCTAGTCAACAGAACAATCAATTTACAGCAAGCAGCAAGCCGTCAAACAAACTGTGGGGTGGGCAGTTTTTGGGGATGAACATCACGAATATTTCAGTGAATCCGGCAACGAAATGGGCTACTTTTGACGTACAGGATGTGCAAAGTGGTAGTTCGCTGGTGATTCCTAGGCCGAAAACAGGGTTGACCGTTAGTCAGGGAACATCTGTCCCGTTGGTCGCTGACTATACGCATGACGGAGTGACCACCGACGTGACCATGAAAGCCACGTGGACGAGCACAGCAAATGTGCAATGGCAGGGTAGACACGTCAAATTTTTATCGCCTGGACAAGTGAACCTGAGTGTCACCTATCAGGGACTATCTGCACTGGCGTATTTTACAATAATAAACTAGTTATGATAGAAATGGAGGGAATAGTCTTGCATGAATCGCGTATTCGTCGATTGTTGGTTGAACTTCAACAAGGTGGTTTTACACATGCTATCTTTGCGCCGGGGGCCAGTTTTTACTACCTGTCTGGCATACGAACACACCTCAGTGAGCGGTTGACGCTCTTAGGACTAAACAGTAAGGAAGAGGTGGTGCTGCTGCTTCCTCAGTTAGAGGCAGAAGGGATCGCTGATGCCGAAAAATTTCACGACATCCTCACTTATAGCGATCAAGAGGGGCCGAGTAGGGCGCTGGCGCAATTTATCGCGAGCCTTGGCATACAACCAACGCACAAGGTGGCGGTGGAGCCATTGAATTTGCGCTGGTTTGAAGTACAACTGTTAACTAATATAGGTGCGGGTGTGCTGACGTCGGCTGAAGAATTTGTGATGCGACTGCGACTGATTAAAGATGATTCAGAATTGGCGGCACTAAAAAAAGCGGCGCGGATAGTGGACGAAGCGTTGCGGCAATCGCTGGCTTTTTTTCAAGTAGGGATGACGGAAATGGAAATGGCGGCAGAATTAGAGCATCGGATGCGCATGTTGGGTTCAGAAGGAGTGCCTTTTGACACGATTGTTGGCGCAGGAGCAAGGGGTGCACTGCCACACAGCAGACCCAGTAGCGATAAGGTTCGCAATCGGGATTTAGTCGTCTTTGACTATGGCGCGATGGTGGATGGTTATGCGGCAGATACGACTAGGACGTTAGCGTTTGGCGATGTGAGCGAACAAGCTAAGCATGTGTATGAAGTGGTGAAATTAGCGCAAGCCACCGCATTAGATGTGATTCGACCGGGGGTGACGGCAGAACAGGTGGACGCGGCTGCTCGTAAGGTCATTGAGGAGGCGGGCTTCGGCGCTTATTTTACCCATCGCACGGGGCATGGACTGGGCTTAGATGTGCATGAATTTCCAAGCATTGTGGGTGGTAACGAGTTGGAGTTGGTGCCTGGCATGGTGTTCACGGTAGAACCCGGAATTTATTTGCCCAATCAGTTTGGTGTTAGAATTGAAGATGATGTGGTCGTGACAGCAGATGGTGCTGAAATTCTTACCACATTTACAAAAGATTTGACGATTATATAAAGAGAGAATTTAGGGGAGTGGAAACAATGGCATTTAAGAAGGTGCTTGTAGCGAATCGTGGGGAAATTGCGATTCGCATTTGCAGAGCCTGCACAGAATTAGGAATTCGTACGGTGGCGATCTACGCGAAAGAGGATGGCTTATCGCTGCATCGGTATAAAGCGGACGAAGCGTATTTGATAGGGGAAGATAAAGGGCCTGTGGAGGCGTACCTAGATATCCCAGGCATTGTTGACTTGGCGTTACGCCATGATTGTGATGCGATTCATCCGGGATATGGATTTCTCTCTGAGAATCCTGAATTTGCAAAGGCGTGTAATGAGGCAGGAATTACTTTTATCGGGCCGAGTCCTGAACATCTGGCACTCTTTGGTGACAAGGTAACAGCTAGGCGCACGGCGTTGGCGGCAGGGGTGCCAGTGGTTCCGGGCAGTGATGGTGAAGTCGATGTCGAGGAAGCCCGGGCATTTGCACAAGCGCACGGTTATCCGCTAATGCTAAAGGCAATCAGCGGCGGTGGCGGGCGTGGGATGCGCGTGGTACGTGATGAGCAGGATTTAGAAGATGCGTTTGCGCGCGCTAGTTCGGAGGCGCAAGCGTCATTTGGCGCATCGAGTGTGTATGTGGAAAAGCTCGTCGAAAACCCGAAGCACATTGAAGTGCAAATTCTGGGTGACAAACACGGCAACATCGTGCATCTTTTTGAGCGCGACTGTTCCGTGCAGCGACGTCATCAAAAAGTGGTGGAAATGGCACCGTCCATGCTTGCTCGTCACTTAAGTGACGAGATTTGTGACACTGCGTTGCAACTAATGAAAAGTGTCGGTTATTACAATGCTGGCACGGTGGAATTTTTGCTAGACGAGGATGACCAGTATTACTTTATTGAGGTCAATCCGCGGGTACAAGTGGAACACACGGTCACAGAAATGATCACAGGTATCGATATTGTGCAGTCGCAAATTCAAATCGCCAGTAACAAGCGACTAGCTGATCCGGAAATTGGGATTGCATCGCAGGCGAGTATCACCCATCGCGGATTTGCTATTCAGGCGAGAGTGACGACAGAAGATCCGCAGAATAATTTCCTGCCTGACACGGGGAGAATTGTGGCTTATCGTTCAGCCAGCGGGTTTGGTGTGCGCCTCGATGGGGGCAATGGATTTCATGGCTCGCGCATTCTGCCGTA
>JAJZCJ010000077.1 GCA_021846145.1 Bacillota bacterium | reverse complement strand
AAAGGCTGAGTCGGTTAATCGGCGTGGCGCGCGCGAAGAATTTGATCTTTACGGGGCGCAAATTGACAGGCGTGGAAGCATATCAAATGGGGATTGCTGAGTATTTGGTGACAGATGTAGAGGTACATCAGCAGGCAAAGGCGCTTGCCAAAGAAATTGCACAAGCGGGTCCGATTGCGATTCGTCAAGCGAAATGGGCCATCGATGAAGGTTTTGCCAAGCCGCTCGTTGACGGACTGGCGGTGGAAGAAGCCGCCTATGAGCAAGTGATTAATACAGAAGACCGAAAAGAAGGTCTCTTGGCATTCGCAGAGAAGCGAAAACCTAAGTATCTAGGAAGGTGAATGTGGTCGTGAAATTGGAAGTGACGATTCGCAAGGGTGGCCATTTGCGCTACCACGAAAAGAATAAGGAACAAGGGAAAATGTTCGTTCGCGATCGATTAGCTTTGCTGCTCGATGAAGGACTAGAGACGGAAGATGGACTGTTTGCCAATGCGTTAGCTGGTGATTTGCCGGCGGATGGTGTCGTGACGGGAATGGGAAAAATCAATGGACAAACGGTCTGCGTGATGGCGAATGACTCGACGGTGAAAGCAGGTTCGTGGGGCAAACGAACCGTGGAGAAAATTTTGCGCATCCAAGAAACTGCGATCAAACTCAAAGTGCCGATGGTGTATTTTGTGGATTCTGCAGGGGCGAGAATTACGGATCAATTGGAAATGTTTCCAGGTCGCCGCGGGGCAGGGCGGATTTTTTATCATCAGGTGAAAATGTCAGGCATGATTCCACAGGTGTGTGTGTTATTTGGTCCGTCCGCGGCAGGTGGTGCGTATATTCCTGCGTTTTGCGACGTGGTCATCATGGTAGATGGCAACGCCAGCATGTATTTGGGCTCACCTCGCATGGCGGAAATGGTGATTGGCGAAAAAGTAACGCTGGAAGAAATGGGCGGCGCAAGGATGCATTGTTCTGTTAGTGGTGTGGGTGATGTATTAGCAAAAAATGAAGAAGAAGCGATTCAAATGGCGCGTGATTATCTCGCTTATTTTCCCGCCAGCTTCGAGGAATTACCACATAGTAACACAACGCGTGAGCCGAAGCTGATGCCTAAATCACTCGCTGATTTGATCCCTGACAATCAAAATGCGCCGTTTAACATGCATGACTTGATCAGTCATCTGGTGGATGAAGATAGTTTCTTTGAAATCAAGCGCTTATTTGCCCAAGAAATAATCACTGGCTTTGCGCGGATAGATGGACGAGCCGTTGGCATTATTGCCAATCAACCGCGTGTCAAAGGTGGCGTGTTATTCGTCGATTCGGCAGATAAAGCGGCGCGGTTCATTACGCTATGTGACGCTTATCATATTCCACTGATCTTCTTGGCCGATGTTCCTGGTTTTATGATTGGCACGAAAGTGGAACGAGCCGGGATCATTCGACATGGGGCAAAAATGATTGCGGCGATGTCGGAGGCGACAGTACCGAAAATTTCCGTGATCGTAAGGAAGGCTTATGGTGCGGGCTTATATGCGATGGCAGGCCCTGCTTTTGAACCAGATGTGTGCATCGCGCTTCCGGGTGCTCAGATTGCGGTGATGGGGCCGGAAGCGGCGGTGAACGCAGTGTTTTCCAATAAGATTGCAGAATTAGAAGAACCGGAACGTTCGCGATTTGTCGAAGAAAAAAGGGAAGAATATAAGCAAGACATTGACATCTATCGATTGGCTTCAGAGTTGGTGGTCGATGCCATTGTCGATCCGGATCAGCTAAGACATGAGTTGATCCACAGATTGAACCAATACGAAAGTAAAGACCTATGGTTTTCTGATCGCAAGCATCCGGTATATCCCGTGTAATGAAAATGTAAAATGCTGCAGGAATGAGGCACGCTCATTTCTGCAGCATTTTACATTATGATAAGGGCAGCCTATTTTCTTCGTCTGTCAGCTGATCTTGCGGGTCATCTTTTAGCACATCTACCCATTTATTGACGTTGACCTGAGCTTTTGTTGCACCACTGACCATGGCGTCTGTTACGCTTGAGAGCAGCAGGATGTTTTTTTGAATGCGCGTACGCATTTTTGGATAATACGCCCCTCCAGCGAGCCCTAACCCGATGCCAATGAGCAATCCTTGCCAAGTGCTATATTTCATTATCGTCGCCCCTTCCTTTGCTACGCTCCTATTGTGTACAAGAAAGGATTATCCCATGCTTCCCTCTCGTGTTGTTTGTCCAGTTTGTATGGGTAGATAGTTGCTTGCTGCATCTAAGTGTGTTACGTTGCTTGCAGGATATTGCATTCGAGCGGAGGGACTGCCGTGGTATTTAATGTTTTGGAAAGTGCTGTGCGTTCAGCTTTAGATGATTATTTTGCGGCGGGTTATGATGGTTGTACTTGTGATCAGTGCAAGAACGATATCATGGCGATTACACTTAATCAGCTAACCCCTCAATATAGTTCAACGCAAACGGGGGAAGCATTTATCAAGGCGAAGTTAATGGCTGATCAATTAAAAATTGACATTCTTCATGAAATGACGATGGCAGTGGAGATCGTAAAAAAGAACCAACACCATCGCAACAATTAGAAAAGTGAGAAACTTTACTTATTAAAGTGAATAGCGTTATCTTTATCTTAAAAGCCGAGAGAGAGGAGCCTTACTTTGCCCGGTCTATTTGATGTTTTAGAAATTAAAAATTTACATTTAAAAAATCGTATCATGGTTTCTCCTATGTGTCAATATATGGCGGGAGAAGATTCGCTGGTGACTGATTGGCATACGGTGCATTATGGGTCATTTGCTCTGGGAGGGCCTGCACTTGTCATGACAGAGGCAACGGCTGTTGAAGCGCGTGGGCGAATCTCGGTGCATGACCTTGGCATTTACGATGATCGCCACGTCGCTCCACTGCGCAAGTTGGTCGAGTTCAATCATCAACATGGCGCGAAAATGGGGGTTCAATTAGCGCATGCAGGTCGCAAAGCGACGACTCCAGAATCTGCGATTGCGCCTTCTGCCGTTGCTTTTAGCGATAAATTTCCTCAACCAATGGCCATGACGAAAGCACATATGCAAGAAGTGATGACGGCTTTTGAACAAGCTGCCAAGCGCGCGCTGGCTGCCGGGTTTGATGTGGTGGAGATTCATGCCGCTCACGGCTACTTGTTGCATGAATTTTTATCTCCTCTTTCCAATTTGCGTACTGATGAAGATGGGGTGACACCAGAAGGGCGCATGCGTTTTGTGTTAGAAGTGATACAACGTGTGGTGGCTGTGGTTGATGGTAAAATTCCTGTCACGGTTCGCATTTCCGCTAGCGAGTACCATCCACAAGGCTATTCTTTAGATGAAGTAGTGAATTTTTGCAAACAAATGGTGCAGGCGGGGATCGGCGCTATCGATGTTAGCTCCGGGGGGAACCTTCCGGTTGTCCCGCCAGTGTATCCAGGGTATCAGCTGCCATTTGCGCAAGTGATCAAGGCGGCGGTGGACGTACCTGTCATGGCGGTGGGTATGCTTGATAACCCACAACTGGCAGAGCATGTGATTCAAAGCAAAAAAGCAGACATGGTGGTTATTGGAAGAGGCTTTTTGCGGGACAAACACTGGGCTCATTTTGCGGCGCAGGCGCTTGGTCAACCTCCACAAGTGCCTGAATCGTATCATCGGGCGTATATGTAATAAATATAGGCATGTCTAACATACAAGGGGTTTCTACTAATGATCAAAGGGTACACGGACAAAATAACTGGGAATCCTTTGGCAGACGCATATTTGCGTGGTGAAAGTAAAGTACAGTCACTCTATCACTACAAGGCAGGCGATACCGCCGACCTTGTCACTCGGGTGAAAGATGTGGATGCTTACTATCAGCCAAAGCGCAGGGAATCTCTCGTACAGGCTTTGCGCACGTATGCTGCACGTGTGACAGGTGTAACTTCACATACAGAAGCTTTACTTGATAAGTTTGCAGACAGCAAGGCGTTGACTGTAGTCACGGGGCAACAAGCAGGGCTTTTTACTGGTCCGCTTTATACGTTATACAAGGCAGTGACCGCGGTAGCATATGCCGATTATTACGAAAAGTTGCTGAATCGTCCAGTGGTGCCTATTTTTTGGGTTGCGGCGGAAGATCATGATTTTCAAGAAGTGGCGGAAGCTTTTTTTATAAAGGATAATGGTGAACTTTATCGTTCTCATTTGCGAGAGCAGCCGTTTATGCGCACACCCATTGGCTATCACAAAATTGCAAGTGAAGAAATCAAACGGATTGTCGATGAACTTTCGATCCATCTTCCTGAGGGAATGTATCGCGAAGAACTTGTTTCCGAGATTGCATCATCTTATCTGTCGACCGAGAATATGGTAGACGGATTTGTTCGACTGTTATCTAGATGGCTTCAAGATTATCCAATTCTCTTCGTGAATCCGCTAGATACTCAAATTCGCAAGTTAATGAGCGATGCATTTCGCGCTGTCATTGAACGGCCTGCGGATTTTCAGTTGGCGGCAAGACAGGGAGAACAAGCGGTGCGAGAATTGGGATTTGTGCCACAAGTGGCATTGGTACCGACTCATACCCTGATTTTTACGATTGAGCACGGTAAAAGGAGTGCGCTTGATTTTGATCCTGAGACGGGTATTTACACGCTTCGCGATTCAAAACGCAAAATCAGCCAGCAAGAACTGCTTGGTCGATTGGAGGAGCGTCCTCAGGATTTTTCGGCGGGAGTATTATTTCGGCCAGTGACTCAAGATTATTTGCTTCCGGTTCTTGGTTATGTTGGGGGTGCGGCAGAAATTGCGTATCACGGCATGATGAAGGGGATTTTTATTGAAAGTGAGCGTAAAATTCCCCCTTTGCTGTTGCGTCAGCGGGCGTTTTTGTTAACTAGTCAGGTTAATCGGGCGCTTGAGCGCTTTCAAATTAAAGCTGATGATGTGCTTGCGGGCAATGTGGTGTTTGATCGGTTACTTGAGCGAGAGACCAAGGATTTACAGCTATCGTTGGACAGTTTGAAATCGTGTCTACTTGCAGAACTCGCTGATTTTCAGAACACGTTAGTAGAGCTTGATGTCCAACTGTATCGAGCGCTGGCAAAAACAGAGTTTACCATTTCTAAAGGGATTGATCGTTTGTCCAATCGCGCGCGCAAGTCTTTGCTGCGAAAAAATCAGGATATTGCTACCTCCGCCCAGGTATTGGAGAGTTGGATTCATCCTAAAGCGAAAGAACAAGAGCGGATATTATCGCCACTTTCGCCACTTTCTAAATACGGCACATTGTGGCTAAAGGATCTATGGTTTGACACTCCACCTGCTTGGGAACAGATTAAGTGCATTACACTAGAATGACATTATTGATTCAAATCGATAAAAAAATCCTGTTTTCCGAAAATCGGAAGCAGGATTTTTTTATTGTGGGGGAGAATAGTTACATATCTGTGGTGTGAAGTGGGTTAAAGTGGGGGAGTTTGGGGAGAGGAGGAGTCGCGTGTGTTTATGGGGGAGTTTCAACACAGCCTAGATGACAAGGCGCGACTTACGGTACCTGCCAAATTTCGTGAAGAACTTGGTTCTGCATTTATTGTGACTAGAGGGTTAGATCGTTGTTTATTTGTCTATCCGCGCAAAGATTGGGAAGCACTAGAGAGCAAAATGCGCTCGATGCCGCTGACTAGGTCTGATGCAAGGCAGTTTATCCGCTTTTTTTTCAGTGGAGCAGCAGAGTGTGAGCTAGATAAACAGGGACGTATCGTGGTGCCCGTGAATTTACGGGAGTACGCATCGATTAACAGAGATTGTGTAGTGATCGGTGTGGGGGCTCGGGTGGAGATTTGGGATCAGGATATTTGGAAAAACTACACTGACGATGTGGCGGATAATTTTAGTGAGTTGGCGGCAAGTTTAGTGGATTTGGATTTTTAGATGGCAATTGAACGGATTGATGGGGGGAACAGATTGGTGGAAACGGGTTTTACTCATCAGACGGTGTTATTGCATGAAACCATTGATCTTCTACAGGTACGCAATGAGGGCGTATACGTTGATGGGACACTTGGGGGTGGCGGGCATACGCGCGCGCTCTTAGAAGCTTGTGCACCAAGTGGTCAAGTGGTAGCTATCGATCAAGATCAAACGGCGTTGGATCACGCACAAATTTGGGGTCAATCTTATGGTGACCGATTGCGGATCGTAAAAGGTAATTTTCGCGAACTGCCGCGCATTTTGGATCAATTAGGGATACAGCGCGTGAATGGTGTCATTTGTGACCTAGGGGTTTCTTCACCACAATTTGATGAAGGTGAACGCGGATTTTCCTATCACCAAGAGGCGCAACTTGATATGCGTATGGATGATCAAGCTACAAAAACCGCAAAAGATTTATTGAATCAATGGGATGCTTCGGAACTCGCGAAAATCTTTCGCGACTACGGGGAAGAGAAATGGGCTGCTCGTGTAGCAGAGAGAATTGTATTTGCGAGAAAGCAAAAAATGATCGAAACGACAACAGAATTGGTTGATTTGATCAAGGCGGCCATTCCGGTGGCAGCCAGAAGAACAGGGCCGCATCCTGCTAGACGGATTTTTCAGGCATTGCGTATTGCAGTGAATGACGAATTAGGTGCGTTAGAGCAACTGTTGGCTGATGTTCCTGATTGTCTGAACACAAACGGGCGTGTAGCCGTGATTTCATTTCATTCATTAGAAGATCGGATCGTCAAAAAGGCGTTTCAATGGGAGGCGACGGGTTGCATCTGTCCGCCAAGACTTCCACAGTGCGTTTGTCAACACGTGGCTAGGTTCAAGGTAATCACACGCAGACCAGTGCTTCCTAGCGAGGAAGAAGTGGCAGAAAATCCGAGGGCTCGCTCTGCTAAATTGCGCGTGGCAGAAAAATTATGAATTTTAACTTATATGATAGGAGAAAATGTACATGGCTTCTCAACCATTAAAGCAAAATAGTTATGCACCGCGTTCATTGCCAACACAAGCACCTATTGCTAAGCCGAAAAGGCGCGTTCAAGCTGACCCTGAGGCGGCCATACGCACGAGAGAACGACTTTCTATGTTGGTAACATTGGCACTGATGACGGTATTTGTCTTATTTATTATATCCAGGTATGCTTCTATTATGGTAAATAATTATAACTTAGTGAGTATGACGTCTAACCTCAACGAACAAACAGCCCAAAACGCGTCACTGCAAGCACAAGTGTCTGAATTGGATTCGCCAACTAGAATTTTACATTATGCTGAAAACGTACTTAAAATGACACCTGCTACGCCAGTTTCTGTGGGAGCGAGTCACCGTTGAAAAAAGCACATACTCGTTTTCGAGTGAACTTTATTCGGACAGGTTTGATTGTGCTGTTTGTTGGTGTGTTAGGGAGAATTGGATATGTTCAGTCACATGATCGTTTTATTGGTCCCATCGAGAACCAGGAATGGCAATCAGACAGTGCGATTTTGGCACAGCGTGGAACCATTTATGATACAGCCGGTGACAAGTTGGCTTTCTCTGTACCTGCTTATGATATGGATATGGATTTAGCACTATTACAGACGTTGCCGATGCAAAAATTTCATGCCTTTTCGGATCAATTGGCTTCGTTGACTGGTGCCACCCACGCTTTCATGTGGTCGCAATTAAATCGCAAAAACCTTGTTTGGCTACGTCTCAATCCCTATCTGGTGAACGTTAGTTATCCTACCAAACAAGCAGTGTTAAAGTTGTTTTCGCAGTATCAAATGGCAAACGCAGTCAATCCTTATCGAACGTTTAAGCGTGACTATCCTTCAGGTACATTTGCCGCCCACGTCATCGGCTTTCTGGATCAGACGGGAAATGGTGCCGCAGGTATCGAACTGCAATATAATTCTTATTTGGCTGGGAAGCAGGGCACTGAATCATTTACACAAGACAACATGGGCAATCCGATCCCATTTCATCCTATTGTGACCAAACCTGTGCAAAATGGTGATAGTGTGTATTTGACGATTGATCCGGCGATTGAAAGTTACGCGGATCAGGCACTATCATTAATCCAAACGCGCTTTCATCCTGCACATGCTGCAATCATTGTGGCAGATCCTGAAACAGGTGCCATTTTAGCAATGGCAGCTTTACCATTTTTTAATCCTAATGATTACTGGAATTACAATGCGTCTACGTTAGATACAAATTGGGCGATTTCTGCTCCTTTTGAACCGGGAAGCACGTTTAAGGTGGTCACATTGTCAGGTGCACTTGCCACAAATTCTATTAAACTAAATCAAACGTATATGTCTGGTGTGGACTATGTGAATGGAGTCCCTATTTACGATTGGAATCTTTATGGGTGGGGCCGGATTACTTATGACAAGGCGATGATTTATTCCAGTAATGTGGGATTTATTCACATCGGTCAAGCCGAGGGTGTGTCCAATCTGTATCATTACATCCACTTGTTTGGTCTAGATCAACCGACAGGGATTGATTTGCCTGGTGAATCATCTTCGATTATTTTTCCGCAGCAAAACTTAAATCCGGTAGATTTTGCGACGATGACGTTCGGCCAGGGGCTTGCCATCACACCGATTCAACAAATTGCCGAAGTGGGGGCAGTGGCAAATGGTGGGGAACTCTTAAAACCGTACTTAGTGCAAAAGATCGTAGCACCTGACGGTAAAATAGTGTTGAACCGAACTCCTGAAGTGGTGCGCCAAGTGGCATCCCCTGCCATTATGAAAGAAGTAACCAATGTGATGGTTCAGGACGTGGCGGATAACCCTTATGAAACCAATGCATACATCCCAGGCTATAACGTCGCGGGCAAAACCGGCACGGCGCAAATCCCCAATCCTAAAGGTGGCGGGTACTATAAAAACAAATATAATCTTTCGTTTATTGGCTTTGTTCCTGCAGGTCACCCCAAGTTAGAAATTTATGTAACAGTTAATGAACCGCATCACACCATTCAATACGGGAATAGTGTCTCTTCCCCTGCAGCAAATTTTGTGTTAGAAAAATCGCTCGCCTATTTGCATATTCCGCCTAGTCAAAAGACTCAGGTGGTAATGCCTGCGGCCAGTCAAATTCAGTATGTGACGATGCCAAAAGTTACGGGGCTGACTTTGAGTGAGGCGCAAAAAATCTTGGAGCGTGCCGGACTGCATCCTGTGTTCATGGAGACACAGGGAAGAGTGCTAAACGAGTGGCCAGCCGCAGGTACAGAAGTGATGATGGGTAGCCAAGCTACACTAGAGAGTCAATCAACTAATCCACTTACCGGTGATGTGAAAGTGCCTGATTTATATGGATTGCCAATGGCTGACGTGATCAATGCCTGCTCCGTACTAGGGTTACAAGTGGCTCCGCAAGGTAGTGGGTATGCTGTACAGCAAAGTGTCAAAAGCGGTCAAATGGTACCTTTGGGTACGGTGATTCAAGTGAAATTCGCTGCTCATTGAAGCGACACATATTCTAAGGATACTTGAGAGTGCATAAATTGATTGGGACGAGACCATCACAAAGCAGGGGATTGCGATGAGAATTACACCAATTAAAGTGCACAGGCGAATCATCTTGGTATTTGTCGCGTTTTTATGCGTTTTTAGCTTACTTGTGGGACGCTTAATTCACATTCAGGTCTTGGCGGCTCATTTTTTTATGGAAAAAACAAGTGATCTTATTAGACGCAATATTTCGGTTCCTGCTGCCCGTGGTGCGATTCTTGATAGTAAAGGGGAAACACTAGTGTATACTGCGAGCGCAGCATCGATTATCGCGGTGCCAGTGCAAATTAAGAATCCGGCAAAAACAGCGCAAGCACTTTATCGCATCATCGGAGGAACGGAGCAGGGTATTGAAAAGTTGCTCACGCAAAAGGTGGCCAAAGTCTACATCAGGCCACGTGGCAGACGACTTGACGAGGCCAGAACCAAAGCCATTCGTGCCCTTAAGTTGCCTGGTATTTATTTAACAGAAGAAGGGAAAAGAACGTATCCTTATAGTGACCTTGCGGCACAGGTACTTGGTGTGACCGGTGGTGAGGGTCAGGGTCTCACGGGGATTGAACTCACCATGAATAACGTGCTGAGTGGAAAAAAGGGCTATATTCAGTATGTCTCGAACGCGCGCGGTGAGGAAATCCCGGGCACTAATGATGAATATATTCCACCGACTCCAGGTGAAGACGTAGAGTTGACCATCGATCGGCAAATTCAACAATTTGCGCAGAGGGAAATTCAAAATGTCGTTGCAAAGTATCATCCCGATCATGTTACATTGATTGTCGCCAACCCTAAAAATGGTAAAATGTTAGCGATGGCTAATTATCCTAATTATAACCCTGCCAACTGGCAAAGCGCGCCGCCGCAAGTGTATAATCGCAATTTGTCCATTTGGCAGACGTTTGAACCAGGTTCTACGTTTAAGATTGTCACCTTAGCGGCGGCATTGCAACAAAAAAAAGTATCGCTAAGTGATCGTTTTTATGATCCTGGGTATTACGAGGTGGCTGGTCATCGCATTCGTTGTTGGAAAGCCGGCGGGCATGGCTCTCAGTCTTATTTAAATGTGGTAGAAAATTCATGCAACCCAGGTTTTGTGCAAATGGGCGAACGTTTAGGCAAAGAACAGTTATTTAGTTATATTCGAAATTTTGGATTTGGCGCAAAAACTGGGATTGCGTTGCCGGGTGAGAGCAAAGGCATACTTTTTCCATTAAAGCGGGTCGGCCCATTGGAACTAGCAACGACTGCGTTCGGGCAAGGGGTCTCAGTCACGCCCATTCAGCAAGTGATGGCAATGAGCGCGATCGCAAATGGCGGGCTATTATTAAAACCAGAAATCGTACAAGACTTGATTAATCCAGCAACCAAAGCGGTCGTCAAGACTTATGCGACGGTCATGGTGAGGCGCGTGATTTCGCCTAGTGTGGCGACAGAAGTGAGATCAGCACTGGAGAGTGTGGTGGCGCAAGGCACTGGTTCTAATGCCTTTCGCGATGGGTATCGCATTGCTGGCAAAACGGGCACAGCGCAAGTGGCGGTGAACGGTCATTATTCTGGGACTCATTATATTGTTTCTTTTATCGGGATGGCACCCGCCAATGATCCGCGCCTAGTGGCCTATGTGGCGATCGACTATCCAAGGCCTCAGGGGCCAGTGTTTGGCGGCGTGATCGCGGCTCCTGTCGTTGGCAATGTACTTGCCGACAGTTTGGCATATATGGGCGTATCGCCAACTGTGACTGGGCTTTCCAAAAAATTTCGCTATGGCATTGATCCGGTAATGACGGTGGTGCCTAGTCTTGATGGGCGATCACTCAATGATGCGAAAAGGACCATTTTAGAGAGTGGTTCGTTGCTTAGGGTGCAACTTGTTGGCAGTGGTGACTACGTGATTGCACAGGCTCCCAAAGCAGGCATTAAGATTGCACAGGGGAGTATGGTAAGGTTATACCTTGGATCATCTCCGTTATCAAAGAGTTGACAGACACCTTCCATTTGCCTAGATTAAAAACATTGCTGGGTAATTGCAATTTTGTGCCCGGGTTGGAGGACGAGGATGTTACTGCGTGAATTATTGCGATCGATTTTATTGAAAAAAGTGTATGGTACGCCGGAAATTGAAGTGACTGGCATCACCAGCGACTCGCGCCTTGTGCAGGCGGGGGATTTATTTGTCGCCTTTCGTGGCGATCATGTGGACGGACATCATTTTGTCAAGCAAGCTATTGCCGCAGGGGCGGTCGCGGTGCTTGTAGAGGAGCGGGTGGAAGAGGATATTGTGCAGGTGGTCGTGCCTTCTACGCGTCGTATCGCGCCACTGATGGCACACCAAATTCTGAATTTCCCGGCTCATGCGATGACGATGATCGGGGTGACTGGCACTAACGGCAAAACCACGACCACTATGCTCATTGAGCATATCTTGCAAAAGCTTGGCAAGCATACGGG
>JAJZCJ010000076.1 GCA_021846145.1 Bacillota bacterium | reverse complement strand
TCTTCATTGCTCACAAGTTCATCCCCTCTGCGTACCTTATAGGCCAAAATGATGGCGAAGAAAGGTGGGGACGGCATCCAATGCAGGAGAGTCCAACACGACATCAGCCACCTCTTTCACCGTGTCAGGTGCCAGTGCGGTAGCCACGCCAACTCCCGCCTTTTTAAGCATGGGAGCATCTCCGGGACTGTCACCAATCGCGATGATGTGTTCTCTTGGAATGTGATAAGTATCCATATAAAAATCGACCAGTTTGGCCTTCGTCACGCCTTTTGGATTAACGGCTATTTCAAAGCCATCCTGATGATGAAAGACATAATAACTACATTCATCCGTCATCATTTGCAACCGTGCTGCCACATGATCTCCTTGGTCGTGATCATATCCCGTAATAAACATCTGCAGCGCGCCATCCTTGACCTCGTCTAGTGATTGATATTCGAGATCCTCTGGCCACTTAACGTATAGCTCCTGTGGCCCATGTAGATATACATCCCGATCATAAAACACTCTTCCGCCAAGTCCCATCGACTCAGATAGTTGAAAAATCTCCGTCACCAATTTTTTACTCATGCGAAATCCTTGCAGCACTTCACTTGGTTCTGGAAATGAGGGGATGTCTAAATCATCTTCCTGCCATTGCGGCGGTTGAAAAATGACGCCACCCGTTAGACAAGCATAAGGGTCTTGCAACCCCAATGACGCAGCAAGCACCCGCCCTGTACGCGCATGTCTAGCGGTGTTAATGGTCGTTACCACGTCACTTGCATTGAGTGCCTGAAATGTTGCCATCAATCCAGGTGCAAATCCACGCTCACCAAAATAAATCGTTCCATCCAAATCACACATGACGACACCTTTCATGCTCACACTCCTATGCGTAGATCACTGATCAATCGCGCGTGAATTCTGCCATTTGTCGCGACCACATGGCGAGTTGCCAATGTGTATGGACTATCATCGGCATCCGTCACTACGCCACCTGCTACCTGAACCAACACGGCACCCGCCAGAAGATCCCAGGCATTTAAATCATTTTCCCAAAAACCATCCAGTCTCCCTGCTGCTACATAAGCCATATGCAATGCCGCCGATCCCATCGCTCGGACATTTCTAGCATGATACCCGAATTGTCGAATCTGTTCCGCATTTTTGCCGCGAAAATCACCTGTCGGAAACCCGCTGGCAAGCACTGCACTAAACACATCAGGCACATCAGAGACGTGTACAGGGAGGCCGTTAACAGTAGTTATTCCCCCTGTCACTCCTGAAAACATCTCGTCACGCATAGGATCATAAATTACGCCCAAAACCGCACTACCTTCATAAACCAGACCGATAGATACAGAACAAAAAGGAATTCCGCGAATGAAGTTTAGTGTGCCGTCAATCGGGTCTACCACCCATAAAAAACGTTGTTCTGCTGCTTCAACCGCCTTAATTGCTGCGGCACTACCAGGATCTACTCCTTCTTCACCAAGCACCTGACTATCTGGATACGCTGACAGTAAGGCTGATTCAATAATCGCTTGGCAACGCTTGTCCACTTCAGTTACTAGATCATGAGGAGACGATTTTTCCATTGTGTGCAAAGGTTTACCAATATATTTTTTAATTTCTTCACCTGCCGCACGAGCCGCGGACTCAGCTACTTTGCAAGCAGCATCTAAATTGAACATGACTTCTCTCCTTTTTGCATTATTTTACCCCTTTTTACGCCAATAGGCCATGAACGAGTAGCGATCAGCGGTGATCCACTACTACATCTGGGTACGAATCAAGCAGGCTCAAAAGATCACTTGCCACTTGCTCGATGTCCTGACCCAAACTGCGATCTTCCTGTACTGGCGCAACTCGCGCGCGTATCCATTCGAAAAGCGATTTAGTGGCAGGGGCCAAACGATCATGAAACCCTTGTATCGTTATTGCCTCAGCTGCGGCAATGGCTTCAATGGCGAGCACGCGAGCTGTATTACTGATGATCTGATCCGCCTGTCTAGCAGCGGTGGTTCCCATTGATACATGATCTTCCTGATTACCGGATGAAGGGATGGAATCGACACTGGCAGGGTGGGCAAGCACCTTATTTTCAGAGACAAGAGAGGCCGCCACGTACTGTAAAATCATAAGCCCAGACGACAGTCCTGGCGTACGAGCTAGGAATGCAGGCATCCCGCTTAACATCGGATTAACCAGACGTTCACATCGCCGTTCTGAAATATTTGCCAATTCTGCTACCGCGATTTTCATAAAATCCATCACCAATGCCACCGGTTGTCCATGAAAGTGACCACCTGAGAGAATTTGGTCAATTTCAGGAAGCACTAGCGGGTTGTCTGTCGCTGCGTTCAATTCTACTTGCATCACCGTATGCACATGATCCAAAGATTGTCTGCTTGCGCCGTGTACCTGTGGGATGCAGCGAAGACTATATGCATCTTGCACGCGCAGTTCCCCTTGTGCTGTCGTCAGCAAACTTCCTTCTAGCCACGCCCGCATCCGCCTTGCATTTTCCACCTGACCCGAATGAGGCCGCAACGCGTGCAGTTCTTGCAAAAACACGTCGTGAATCCCACGCAGAGCTTCCATTGTAAGCGCGGCCACACCATCTGCGAAATTCGCTAATTTTTGCGCGCGATATAGCGCAAGACTGCCAATACCCGTCATTGCTTGTGTCCCATTAATTAAAGCCAATCCTTCTTTTGCAGCCAATTTCACAGGGTTTAATCCTACCGTCGCCAAGGCTTGTGCCCCTGAAATCCATTCACCCCGGTAATTCGCGCGACCTTCACCAATAAGTATGAGCGATAAGTGTGCAAGCGGTGCAAGATCACCACTGGCACCTAGCGAGCCCTGTGATGGCACATAAGGATGGATTCCGTGATTTAGGCAGTCGAGCAAAAGTTGGAGGGTTTCTGGTCTGATTCCAGAGTAACCTTTAGCTAACGCATTCGCCCGCAGCAACATCATGGCTCGTACGGTAGCGATCGGCAATGCATCGCCCACAGCACAGGCGTGACTACGCAACAAGTTCACCTGTAGTTCAGACGCATCCTCCGCGGAAATTGCCACCTCTGCAAGCTTTCCGAAACCTGTATTCACCCCATAAACTGGAGCCCTTTTTTCCAACACCGCTTCTATCCGTCTACGACTCTCGTAAATGCCTGGCCACGCCTTGTCGTCCACCTTGACAAAGATAAACTGTTCATGATCTGGATTGTCGTGTCCCGCTACCGCAATCACATCTTGCAGTGTTAAATCATTCCCAGATAACATTAATTCGTTCATCATCCGTAACTTCACCCCTTTACTTGAATAGAGAAAAAAATACCGCGAGTTGAGCTCTGCGCTCTACCCGCGGTATTAGTTGTAATTTTATCAGGCAACCATGCCCGTCTCGCATACTCCCACACCCTTATGCCTTATATATTACACACTCCCTACCATTTAACGCAATCAGTTGAGGTGCATTATATTGACACCACTTCTCGTAATCACTACAATGACAAACACAAGAAACACTAAGTGTACGGGAGGTCATAAGCATGGAAATTTATTCGTCCCTGTCCCACCCCCAAGAAGCTGATGAAATTCCGTATGATACGGACCTCAACATGGAACAGGAACAACTAAATACCACAAAAGCCAAGATTGAATACGCGATTGCTGTTACTTTAGGGCGCATCAAACCCAGTGAAAACTTTACCGATGTTGCTATCAACACCTTATTTCAACAGGAAACGGAACACCTAGAGCGATCAAAAAACCATCCTTATTTTGCGAAAATCATGTTTCAAGAACATGGGCAACATTATCGCGAATCGGCTTACATTGGAAGATTCGGGCTATTTGACCGAACCACCTACACGCCAATCATCATTGATTGGCGTGCGCCGATTGCTAATCTTTATTATGAAGATCAATTTACAAACGTGATGATCGACACTGGTGGTAAACAGCCTTTGTTATTTGATGTGCAAAAAAAAAGGCAGTTTGAAATCAAAAATGGACGAATAGAAGCTTTTTATGACAGCACGGGTGCAGTCAACACCAATCACTTACTGATGGAGCGCCTACAGAAAAAGTCTGACATTCGCTTGCAGGACATTGTGGAAACTATTCAAGCAGACCAAAACCGCGTAATCCGATCAGATTCCCACCGTGCAATGATTGTACAAGGCGTGGCTGGCAGCGGAAAAACGACGATTGCATTACACCGATTGTCTTATCTTGCGTATCAACAAAAAAGCCGCACAACCACCCAACCATTTCTTGTCATCGCGCCGAACCGTTTTATGATCGACTACATCTCCGAAGTGCTGCCTCACCTTGGTGTAGACGGAGTCGTTCAAACCACTTGGGAAGATCTTTTGCTTGCCACCCTTCCAATGCGCGTGAAATTAAGAAATATGCAAGAAAAAAACCAGCGCTTTTTGGAACACAGTGATCAGTTGTCCACTAAAGCCTATCAAATTGAAATTATCGCTTCGCAAATTCGCACCAGTTTAGCGATGAAAACTTTTCTTGACAAGTATGTGACACATTTCATTACTACCTACCTACCTGAGAAAGACTTGGTATTGGACGGAAGGAACAAACTTACGTTTACTGCCATTCACAAACAATTTCACGAAGATTACCAACACTATCCACTGATGCAAAGACGAGCAAAAATCATCCAATCCATGCGACGCTTTGCAAAAGAAAGCCTGCAATCTTGGGTGACAACATGGGAAAGACTCAGTGTGCGCATGAGCGCAACTGAACAATTAAAAAAGAAGGCAGACATGCAAAATCAGTATGAAAAAGTCCTTGGGATGTACACTTCACAATTGAAAACAGTTGAGGTGGCAAAGCTTTACAAACAACTTTTGGCAAACCCTAGAAACATTAAATGGTTGATGAAAGAATCCGGTATTGGTGACATTTTATTAGCAGAAGAAGTGATGGAACACTTAAAAAAAACACATTCGGAAAATGAGTTGGAATGGGAAGATCTCGCGGCGATTTTCTACTTAACCACAAAATTTCACGGCATTAAAGCCACGAAATACAACCATTTGATTATTGACGAAGCACAAGATCTTGCCCCATTTCAACTCGCTATCTTAACGGAATTTGTCAATCAAGAGGCGATCAGCGTTTTTGGTGATTTGTCCCAGTCAATTTACGCCTATCGTGGCATCAAGGATTGGTCGGAGCTTGAAACAGGGGTGTTTGCAGGAAAATCCCAAAAATTTCAATTACAAAAAAGTTACCGCTCGACCATTGAGATTATGCAAGCAGCGAACCAAGTGATTGCCCATCTGCATTTGCCCGAAGAAGCGATGGCCGAACCTGTCCTGCGACACGGCAATTCACCAGTCATGCGATCATGGTCTCGCGAGCTAGAAATGTATTCCTTTATCGAGGAACAAATTAAAAAATTACAAAATGACGGATTTGCTAACATTGCCATCGTGGAAAAAAACCAACACTTGTGTGCAAAAGTAATTAAGCGTATTCAAGCATCGGGAATTGATGCCGTTATGATCACAGAAAAAGAACACCGTTATTCAGGTGGGTTACTAGTGATTCCTGTGTATCTGGCAAAAGGCATGGAATTTGACGCGGTAATCCTCGTCAACCCCACTACAGACAAATACAATCCGGAGACGGCCACTGACGTTAAACTACTTTACGTTGCGATGACGCGCGCATTGCATCACCTGATCATCACGGGTTGGGAGCCCTTCACTCCTTTACTGTGAACGTTTTCCGATATGCATTCTCGCCCAATTACACTTACTTTATGTATGCGAATTATTATTTGTAACTTACTATTGCCGAGAGGATGTGTTAAAATTACACGTAGGAGGTAGTGAATATGGATCATGACTATCATCTTTGCCCAAAATTTGAAGATGCTTTCACTTTATTGGGAAAACGCTGGACGGGACTTATTATCCGCGTGATGTTGGATGGCTCCAAGCGATTTAAAGACTTCTCTGAAATTATTCCGAACATGAGCGATCGGATGCTTGCTGAGCGGTTCAAAGAGCTTGAATCTGCAGGAATCTTGCGGAGAATAGTATATCCTGAAACACCAGTGCGCATTGAATACGAGCTCACTGACATGGGGAAAGCACTAGAGCCAGCGATGAATGAAGTGCAAAAATGGGCTGATGAATGGTTGAATACTAAAAACACCAAGGCCATGTAACCGTTCGTCTTGATGTTAGGCGAACGGTTACATGCACATCAGTTATTCAGCTTAATTTACGTGAGCGAATTACAAATACACAGGTAATGATCCTCACTCAAGTCCACCCATTCTCGCGGCTCAAGTTGAGCATGTGCTAAAGCCTTCGTTAATTCTTCACGGCTTAATCGCTCCTCTACGGGAGGTCCGTGCTTTGTGGCTTTTTTCTCCCATTCTACAATTCCGATTAACCCTGCTTTTTTTGTAATACGCTTAAATTCCTGTAACGCACCTACGGGGTTATTTACCTCATGCAAAACAAAAGCACACAGCGTGCGGTCTACAAGTTGATCAGCGAGTGGAATTTGTTCTGCGCTGGCTTGAATTGCCTCCAACTGAACCTGTGCTTGTTCTGCGCGATCGACTAGTAATGTCAACATTTGTGGTTCAATGTCAATTCCATATACCAAATTACCAGTATGCTTGGCAAAGGGAATCGCGAAAAATCCTGGCCCCACACCCACATCTGCCACAATTTGGTCGGTTTGAATGTTGAGGTGATCGATAATTTTTGCTGGTGAAATCATTTGCATGCGCTCTGCGGATAAAAGCCTGTCTGCATGCAGTGGATTAAAGCGATGTGTCATCATTTTTCCTCCTGTAAATCACAAATCAAATCCTTTATCCATTATACCCGTCACTTGCCGCCTTGTACGAGCAGCTTTACAATACTAATGTGAGAAATTTGTCTTTAGAAAGGTGACCATACGTGATGATAGCTAATTTGGCACACCCGCGGGTAGTAGTCGGCATGTCAGGAGGCGTTGACTCCTCTGTCACCGCGCTTTTGTTAAAACAACAAGGGTATGATGTAATCGGTGTTTTTATGAAAAATTGGGATGACAGTGATGAATTTGGAAATTGCACAGCCACAGACGACTATGAAGATGTACGGCAAGTGTGCATGCAAATTGGCATCCCCTACTACAGTGTAAATTTCGAAAAACAATATAAAGAGCGGGTCTTTCAATATTTTCTCGATGAATATGCAAAAGGCCGCACACCGAACCCTGATGTAATGTGTAACCGCGAAATTAAGTTTAAAGAACTTTTAGATCTGGCACTAGAACTTAACGCAGATTATCTCGCCACGGGGCACTATGCGCGAATAAGGGAAGACAAAGGTACATTCCAGTTGCTTCGAGGTATTGATAATAGCAAAGATCAATCTTATTTTTTGCATACTTTGAGCCAATATCCGCTGTCTAAAACGCTCTTTCCCCTAGGTGGCATGGACAAAAAAACAGTGCGGCAAATTGCCAAAGACAACGGTTTGGCTACAGCAAAAAAACGTGATAGTACAGGCATTTGCTTTATCGGGGAACAAGACTTTAAGAAATTCTTACTTCACTACTTCCCTTCGCAACCAGGAATAATGAAGACCTTTAATGGTGAGGTGATGGGGCAACATGATGGACTGATGTTCTACACCATTGGTCAACGCCATGGGCTTGGCATAGGCGGATCAGGCACAGGAGAGCCATGGTTTGTATTAGACAAAGACCTAAAAGAGAATGTACTGTATGTCGGTCAAGGCTATCATCACCCTCACCTCTATGCGGATGGTTTGTTCGCCTCTGAGTTACAAATGATCGACAATCGTCCACGAGCGGCAGGTGAAGAATTTACCTGTACAGCAAAGTTTCGCTACCGTCAACAGGATTCGCAAGTGATGGTAAAAGTTCTAGAAGATAATCGTTGCCTCATCCGTTTTGAAACGCCCCAACGAGCGATTACCCCTGGACAATCTGCTGTTTTCTACGAACAAGAAGTATGCCTTGGCGGCGCAGTGATCGATACCCCGATCAGAAAAGAGACCACCTAATCATAGATGGTCTCTTCCGCGTTTGAACTAAAAATGAATCGCCTCTATGTTAATAAACAGCATGTATACCGCTACAAGGATAATAATCACTGCAAAAATGATATTAAGCATGCGCTTTTGCCGACTTAGGCGTTTAGCCAATAAGGCACCAAAATAACCGCCGACGACACCACCTGCGACATACTCAACGACTACCCATATATTGATAAGCCCTGATACGGCATAGTCAATCGCCGTAGTGAGCCCAAACGTTCCCACCGAAAATAGCGAAGTGCCAATCGCTTGAATCATCGACATCCCTGTCGCAAAAATAAGACCCGGGACGATTAAAAATCCGCCACCGATGCCAAAAAATCCAGAAATCACGCCAACGCTAAACCCTGTACCAAGCACTCTCCCGATCTTCATGTGGATCGTAGATCCTAGGGAATTCTGAATGTCTTTTTTCGCCGGACGCAACATCCATACCGCGACAACCATCATCAATATTGCAAACAAAAATAAAAGTTGCTTGTCTGGGGCTATTTTCCCTAATTCTGATCCCACAAAGGCACCTAACACACCTGGAATTGCAAACATAATCGCCGCTTTCCAATTCACATGCCGTTGTCGCCAATGGGGGATCATCACCATATACGCGTTGACCGCTACAGCAAGTGCTGTGCTACCGATGACTACATGTGTATTGTGGATTCCCACGACATAAAGTAACAATGGAACGGCAAGAATGGAGCCACCTCCGCCAAGTAGACCGAGGGTAAATCCTACAATGCCACCTGATAGTACTGCCAATAAGACTTGGACACCGGTCATCGCCGGTTCATCTCCCTAGCTGTCAAAATACTGTTGTCTTAGTGCGCTACAGTGCCCCTCCAGGACAGCATGCCACCCTGCATATTAATTACATTTTTAAATCCTTGGGATGATAAAAATTGCGACGCCCTGAGACTCCGCGCACCTGATCGACAAACCACCACAATCGAATCATCTTTACTCAATTTAGTAATTGCACCGGAAATTTGCCCGAGTGGAATGAGTTCCGCTCCAGGGATATGCCCCTCAGAAAACTCATACGGTTCCCTCACATCAATAATGCGGATTTTTTTCCCAGAGTTCACAGCATCTAACACCTGTTGTGTTGACCAAATGTCCATCTAATTCCCTCCTATTTCAACTTGCCTGGTTTGCTTCCCTTTTCCATTTGACCATTCCACCCTGACATGCCCCTGCTGACATTCCAAATCTTTTGATAGCCATTGCTTTTCAACACCCGTGCCGCTTGCATGCTGCGGTTTCCACTGCGGCAAACTAACGCAACATCCTTATCTTTAGGGATATTGCCAAGCTTATTTGACAGTGCGGAAAGTGGGATATTGATCGCCCCTGGAAAGTGACCACCCGTATATTCGTCCACCTCGCGCACATCCACAACCACACGATTAATGTCTGCTTTGACCCATTGCGTTAACTGATCGACAGGAATGTTCTGAAACTTTTTATTGCGAGTGAATTTCACAACTAAATACACCACAATGATGGCTAATAATATCCAAATTCCACTATTCAATGCTGTCACTCCTTTAAATACAAAACCACTTAACCACGGGTACGCATAATCAATTGCACCGCTTCAGCGATTACATTGTCATCCGGATTCCCAGTATTAAGTTCCCTGCGAAGGCAAGATTCAAGATTGGTGGTGACAATATACATTGACAGGCGATCAACAGCCGATCGCACCGCATTTAATTGGGTAACCAAATCAGCGCACTCTTCTTGCCGTTCCATCATGTTAAGTACACCACGTACCTGCCCTTCAATTCGCTTTAAGCGATTTTTCATGGCATCTGTATATTCCATTGTTTTTCACCTCTACACTTGGGGTGATCTGATCATACATCTTGATGCAACAAAGACGGGGTAACGCCTGCAGCAATCCCCGTCCTTGTCTAAAACTAACGTTATTTTAACACCTGCATGATTTGATCCATAAATTGTTGCTCAGGCACAGAGCCTTCCACTTCTCCTATTGCATTGATGATGGTTTTTGGTACCCCATATACACCAAAACGATCGGATAACTCTGGGAACTCAGAAGCTTCCACCATATCTCCAGTTACTTGGTCACTAACAAATGCTGCCATATGAGCAAACCGCACCGCGGCTGGGCAATATGGTCAGGTGGGTGTGACAAACACTTGCAAATGAACTGGCTTCATTAAGTTCTTCAACGATTCCACTGTCTTTTTAGCAAGTGATGTCTCTCCGGTAGACAACATCATGATATCTTCAATCAGCGTAGAAAATTCATAGCCTGAAGGGATGCCATAAAAACGAATGCCGAAGTCTTTCTCATTTTCATCAAGCATCACCATTGCCGGGATCTTATCAATGTGGTATTTTTCCACCAACTCTTTTTCCGTATGGAAATTATAGATGGTCGCTTCAATTTTATCGGAAAGCTCCGAAATTTCCTCCAAAATTTGTTTTGTTTGTGGACAATATACACAGTCCAGCGCCGCTTCAAACATAACGATCTTGACTTTGTGCTGCATTTCACTAAAACGTTTGCGCAAAACATCCTGATCTTTTTTGCCGATCAAAGCCACTATAACTCCTCCTTTCATTACCCGATCCTTTAATCATGCCACATATAGGGGCGTCCTAATGCTTCAGAGGCAATCTGTACCCCCACAAAAGTGCCTTGGCCCGCTGCAATGACCGTTTGACTTGGAACATGAGCAAGCAATCCTGCAACATATACTCCAGGTACCCCCGTCGTGCCTTCCAGATTTACGTGTTCAACATACCGAACCTTGTTACTGGGAACATGTCGATTGACACCCAAATGAAGACCGTGATTTTCCAGTAACTCAAACCCCAAATTGACGGAAAGAACGATAAACTCAGATGTCCATATCTGATTGTTACGGTCTGTCACCTGATAGGGGCGATGATCCAGTACCATTTTGTCCACATGCGCATTTACAAATTCCACTCCAGCATTTTCAGCCTGCATGCGAGCGGTGCGCATCCACTCTTCCCCAGAGGTCTCAGGAGCCATCCCAGGATAATTCCTAATTTGCTTCACTCGTAGGAGTTGTGATTCACCATTATCGATCACAAGTGTGCGAAGCCCCGCCTGCCCAGTATAAATCGCACACGATAATCCAGCGACTCCTCCGCCTACAATAATGACTTGATACGCTGACATGTTAATCACCCCAATTTGCAAAACGCCATTATCTTAATACTCGACTTGGCCATCCCAAGCTGACATGCCGCCCATCAAATTGCGGATGTTCTGATATCCGAGTTGATCCAAGAAATCACACGCCACACTGCTGCGGCCACCGCTATGGCAAACAACGATAGTTTCAGCGCTTTTATCAATTTCACTGATGCGCGTCTGCAGTTGACCCAGTGGTATTAATTTTGCGCCTGGAATATGTCCGTTGTCAAATTCATAGGGCTCACGTACATCTACAATTTGAATCGGCGAACCGGTTTTGATACGTTCTTTCACATCGATAGATAGCCATTGTTGAAATGCCATTACAAAATAACCTCCACATCATTATTCATTACTTTGCTCTACTACACTACATACTATATATACCCCCGGTGGTATTTGTCAAGCGTCACGGAATTTTTCCACCTTTGATTTTCATCGCTAACAAATCTCCCGAAACCCCCAAGCCTAGATCACCCCCACGAGCAATCGTCACATGAATCACGCGTAGAAGTTGAAGTGTCAACAATATCCCAATCATGACATTCAGACTTTTTAATGTGGGTATTCTTTCAGGTAAAGTCAACATACTAGGGAGTTCTCTACGCACCCGTTGTAGTGAACGTGAAGAAACGTGAAATAACAAAAAATACTTAGGATCCATCCTGACACTCGTAATGGAGAAATGGTTCTGTGATGTAATCAGGCTTATACCCAATACCAAATTTATCAGT
>JAJZCJ010000075.1 GCA_021846145.1 Bacillota bacterium | reverse complement strand
AATTTGGTCCACGCGAATCCCTCCTTCATTTCGCAAACAGCGCACACGCGGCAAAACCTTCTCACGAGCGCCCGTCGACACACCTGCTGTGTGATCGTCCCCGCTGGGACATTATCATTTGTATGATTATTTGTAGCCAATATGACTGTTTTGATCATCCTCTGTGAATAAAAAAAGCTCTCCTCTATGCAAAATATGCCATAGCAGAGAGCCCTATCACCAAAACTAGTCGCAAATGCTAGCCATTAGAAATTACCGTCTATTCGTCCAATTCTCTGTGCTGTATTTTTCGATCACCAATTGCTCGGCAAGCGTCCATTCCTGATCAGACACCACTTGTGAAACAAGTTCAACTCCCAACCCACTTTCAAACCCTTTGGTAAATGCACTCGTCGCCTCATCCCAAGTAACATGTTGCCCAGTTAATTGCTTTACACTCACTGCCCGCAACAAAAATTCTTCTCTGGATTTTCGCATGTGCTCTTCAGACTTAAATTTGAGTACAGCAAACAGATCATCAACATCCATGTCAAGAAGCAGGGAACCATGCTGTAATAGGCCATTATGTGCCCTCACCTGTGCACTCCCAGCGATTTTTTTTCCTTCAACCACCAGTTCATACCATGATGGAGAGTCAAAACACGCGGCTGACCCTGTTACAGGATATTTCTCACGGTCAGAGTCATCTGCGAGCGAGACCACCTCCGCTTGAACACCAAGGTTTCGAAATCCATCACGAAGAGCATACGAAAGATAATGATACGATTCCACCACCGAAGCCTTAGCCCATTCGTGATCACCGGGAATAATTACGCTATAGGTAAGTTCACGATCATGGAGAACTGCTCTTCCACCAGTCATTCGCCGCACTAAATCAAATCCTCTAGCCTGCACACTTATCTCGTCAACATCACGAGCAAGCCGTTGAAAATACCCAAGTGATAATGTCGGACGCTCCCAAGCATAAAATCGAATAGTAGGAAGCGATTTGTTTTGCGCTACATGCACTAAAATCGATTCATCAAGTGCCATGTTCATTGCGCCTGTTAATCGTCCTGTATCAAGTAATCGAAATTTCTGCACATGATTTACCATTGGTTTTCCTATTCTCCGAGGTACTCCAAATATTTCTCAGCATCAAGCAAATTATCCGCTTCATCTGCCGAAGACATTTCGACTACCACCATCCAACCTTCTGTATAAGGCGCTGAATTAACAAGTTCAGGATGATCAATTAACGCTTGATTCACTTCTACCACTTGACCACCTAAAGGAGCATATAGATCTGACACTGTCTTCACAGATTCAACCGTGCCGAAAGTTTCACCCGATACCAAACTTGCCCCTTCTTCCGGTATTTCGACAAAGACAATATCGCCTAATTCATGCTGAGCAAAATCTGTAATTCCAATATGTGCACGATTCCCCTCTATACGCACCCACTCGTGCTCTTTCGTATATTTAAGGTTTGCTAGTACTTGGCTCATTGATAAAACCCCTCTCAAATTATTTATAAATTTTGCCAGTTTAACGTAGATTCTTGAATAAATTCCTCTACTTCGTGCCGCCGTGAACGTCCCATTAATTCTTCAACAGCTAATTTAGGATTTTGACCTTCAAACAATATTTGATAAATCGTATTTGCAATCGGCATTTGTACAGCGTACTGCTCTGCCAAGCGAACAGCGGCCTGTGTTGTTTTGATTCCCTCAACTACCATACCCACTTTCGCAATCGCAGCTTCTAAAGAAAATCCTTGCCCAAGCAAATAACCCGCTTGCCAATTTCTACTATGTTTGCTGGTCCCAGTAACAATTAAATCACCAATCCCAGTAAGTCCAGAAAATGTACTGAAAGAAGCTCCCATGCTCAACCCTAAACGCGTAATTTCCACCAAACCTCGCGTAAGCAGTGCTGCTTTGGCGTTATCCCCAAACTGCAAACCATCTGAAATCCCACACCCAAGTGCAATGATATTCTTCAATGAGCCACCCAGCTCTACCCCCGTAATATCTGGATTGGTATACACCCGCAAGTTGCGTCCCATAAATAAATCCTGCACTAATTCCGCAGTAGTTTGAGAAATGCTCGCTGCCACAATCGTGGTAGGCAATCCTCTAGAAACCTCTTCGGCATGACTAGGTCCAGATAAAACCGCCAACTGATTAATCGATACATGAAGTAATTCATCATGAATGACTTCTGACATTCGCTTTAATGTATTTACCTCTAGCCCTTTCGTCGCATGAACCACGTAGGCATGACTAGACAAGTAAGTTTTTATACTGTGACATGTACTACGCATAGCGTGAGAGGGAACGGTAAGTAACACCAAATCAGCCTCGCTAACCACCGTTATATCTTGCACGGCTCGCAGCTGGGAACTCAGTCGCACACCAGGCAAATAACGAGAATTCTGCTGCTTGTGGTTAATCTCTTCCACCACATCTTGATTCCTAGCCACCAAGGTGACATGATGATGATTTTCCGCCAAAAGGGAAGCAAGTGCTGAACCAAAACTGCCAGCTCCCACTACAACAATAGACCATTGTTCTGGCAATTTCATCCCACCCTCCCCACCCACGATTAACTACCGAGAAAATATACGACTTTCCTTGCCATGAATCAATCGATCGATATTTTCACGATGCCGCCAATACACCAGCACACCAATAATCAGTGTAATCCAGATATAGAAAGCGGGCGTATGCATAAAAAATTGAAATACGAACGTAAAAGTAATAAAAACTAATGACCCTAATGACACGTACCTTGTTATCAAGATAATAACAATCGCTAACAGTCCTGCGTAGAGAGCAGGCATGAAACTGAGTACTGCCAGCACGCCAATAGTCGTCGCCACCCCTTTCCCACCTCGGAATTGGAAAAATACAGGCCAATTATGTCCGAGAATAGCAAACAAACCAGCGAAAGCCATGTAAATATGGCTGTTGCTAGTAACCATGCTTGCAAAGGCAATGGCAAGCACCCCTTTAATAATGTCACCCGCCAGCACAACAAGCGCCATCTTCCAACCAAGCACCCGCAGCGCATTCGTGGCTCCGGCATTGCCGCTTCCATAATTGCGAATATCTACCCCGCGCACTACCTTGCCCACCAGATAACTCGTGCTGATAGAGCCTAATAAATAAGCAAGAATAAGGCTGATAATTCCCATTTCAATACCTCCTATTTATTCTCGTTGCCTAATGATGAGCCGCATCGGTGTTCCTATAAAACCAAAAGCTTCACGAAGCTTGTTTTCAAGGTATCGTTCATAGGAAAAATGCATCATCTCTGCGCGATTTACAAAAACAGCAAACGTAGGCGGTTTCACACTCACTTGTGTAGCATACAAAATTTTGAGTCTTTTCCCTTTATCAGTTGGTGGTGGCGTAATCGCAACAGCATCTTGAATGAGCGCGTTGACCGTTGAAGTGGAAATTCGATGTGCGTGATTTTGTGCAGCAATCGTCACAGTCTCAAGAATGTGAACTATCCTACGTCCTGTCTTCGCTGACACAAAGAGAATTGGTGCCCAAGACAAAAATGGAAAGTGAGAGCGAAAGTTCTTCTCGAATTCCTGCGCCGTCTTGTCGTCTTTTTCAACAATATCCCATTTATTAACCACCACCACAATCGCTTTACCGGCTTCCAAGGCATACCCCGCAATGTGCTTATCCTGTTCAATGATCCCGTCTTTACCGTCTATCACCAAAACAGCCACATCACTGCGATCAATCGCCCTTAGCGCACGCAGCACACTGTATTTTTCTGTCGCTTCATATACCTTGCCACGCTTGCGCATCCCGGCTGTATCCATAATTAAATAGCTTTGACCATCTAATTCAACTGCGGTATCAATCGCATCCCTAGTAGTGCCTGCTACATCACTTACTAATACCCGATCTTCCCCCAAAAGCGCGTTGACAAGGGATGACTTCCCTACATTTGGCCTTCCAATCACCGCCATTTTAATCGTGTCGTCATTATCAATTTCCTCGTCGTTTTCCGGGAAACGCTGAAAAACCTCATCCAACAAGTCACCAATACCAGTTGCATGCTCTGCGGAAATCGCCAGCGTCTCAGAAAAGCCAAGTGAAAAAAAATCATAAACATCCGATATTCGTTTAGGATTATCCAATTTATTTACGGCTACAATCACAGGTTTCTGTGATACTCTTAATAACTGGGCAATTTCTTCGTCAGCAGGTGTTAATCCCGCTAATCCGTCAACCACAAATACAATGACCTGTGCTTCATCCACAGCCAGTTCCACTTGCGCGCGAATACGTTTCGTAATTTCGTCCACTTCTCCAACTTCCAGACCACCAGTGTCCACCACTCGAAATGGTTTAGACAGCCATTCTGCCGGGGCATAAATGCGATCTCTAGTAATGCCCGGGCGATCTTGGACAATAGCTAATCGCGAGCCAATAATTCGATTAAACAAAGTAGATTTACCAACATTCGGTCGGCCAACAATGGCCATAATTGGAATTGACAAGAAAACCACTCCTCACTACATCAACAAAGAAGATTTATCTAATGTGGACTCATATCGCTTTCGATGAAACTTTGGTTTGTTGTGTCCCAACGCACCATCAATCAGTCCACTGGCGGTGGTGGGAACAATGTGCACGTGAACTCCAAGTCCAGCCTCCACTTGCCCCAACGTGTAATCATCTAAAAATACATCACTGTCTTCCTTCAACATCACATCTGGCAAAATTAATTCTTGCGCGTCGATTCGATGAGCAAGCTGCGCAATAATGTCGCGTCCACAAACTAGCCCAGTAACGGTAACTTGACTACCGTAAAACTCATTGGTAACAGGATAGACGTCCACATGCAACCCTTCTACCTGATTAAGCCGATTGGCCGTCTCACGCATCACCTGTTGTGCAGATGTCCCGGTTACCAACGCCACGCGCCTCGCTTGCTGCACCCTGTCTGGAATTTCTGCTTGCAAGCGTTCAAATTCATCCAAAAAAGCACGGATCATACCCACGCCATTTTCGATTTGCGCAAATTCATCATAATACTTTGCAGCAGGCACTGTTCGCTTCCCGATCACATAAAATTCATCCGCAGCGTGAACAAAGTTAACGCCAAGGGTACCACGCAGGCGATCCTGCCACTTCAGCAATTGTTCCGTCATTTGAACAGCTTCATCACTCGTACAAGCGCGCAATTCGACTAGCCCTGCACGATGTTGCGTAAGCCCAACAGGGACGACAGACAACGTACGCACTGCAGGATAAAATGCAGCCAGTTCTTCGATGGTTCGATCCAATTCGACGCCGTCATTCCAGCCTTGGCATAATACAATCTGCGTATTCATCTCGATGCCACGATCCGCTAAAAAACGTATTTGTTCTAAAATTTCACCTGCACGACGATTCCCAAGCATTTTTACACGCAACTCAGGATTAGTCGTATGTACACTAATATTGAGAGGTGACATTTTCAATGCCGCAATGCGCTCTAATTCTTCTTCTTTGACATTAGTCAGTGTAACAAAATTGCCATGCAGAAAGGAGAGACGGTAATCATCATCGCGCATGTTTAATGTTTTGCGCATATTTTTTGGTATCTGATCAACAAAACAAAACACACACTTATTATGACACAGATGAATCCGATCAATCGTTGGATGTTCAAAATCCACACCCAACGATTCATCATATTCTTTATCCACCTCTATCACCCATTCGTCGCCATTGCCCTTACGCACCACAAGTTCCAATTCTTCACCGGCTAAAGCAAACTGTAAATCCACAATATCTCGAATCGGTTGGCCATTTAGCGTCAGCACTTCATCTCCGGGCTCTAATTCCAGTTCTTCTGCTAACGAGCCCACGTGAACTGCTTTGATGATTGGCACAACTCACACCTCCCCATTCGTCGATATTATGACAAAACAGTCACAAAACCGTCAATCACATTTTGAATCTTTCGCGCAAAACGTCCCCTACCAACTCACCAAGCGTGGCACCATGGGAATCATTGTCTTGTTTCTTTTCCCAGTTATTCACTACTTTTTTCTCAGCCGATTTTTGCGCATCGCGAATAGATAGAGAAATGCGACCTTCATCAGGTTTGATGTCCAAAATTTTCACTTGTACCTCATCACCTGGTTTTAACACGTCAGACGGGTGTGCCACTCGATGGCCTGCGATTTGCGAAACGTGCACCAGACCTTCTATGCCATCACTAATCTCTACAAAGGCCCCAAATGAGGACAAACGTTTCACTACCCCGCTGACAATATCACCGACATGAAATTTTTTATCAACCAAATGCCAAGGATCTGTCTCATTTGTTTTTAAGCTTAATGAAATTTTCCCTTCTTCAGGAGATACTTGTAAAATTTTCACGCGCACATTATCCCCCACATGTACCACTTCATCCGGGCGATTGACTCTTCCCCAGGACATCTCTGACACATGTAGCAGTCCATCCACACCACCAATATCCACAAACGCGCCAAATGAAGTAAGTCTGGCAACTCTCCCATCCACTTGATCTCCTGCATGGAATTCATCTAAACGTTCCTTGCGTTGTTCCTGATCCAACATTTCAATTACTTTTTTTCGCGACAAGATGACACGACGATGCTCTACATCGAGTTCTGAAACCACCACATCAATGGTTTGCCCTGCAAATGATGCCAAATCCTCAACGAACTTAACGTCTAGCAATGATGCGGGCAAAAAAGCGCGCAATCCTTCAATATCCGCGACAAGTCCACCCTTAACGGTCATCAGTACATGCACACTAAACACTTCTTCATGTTCCATCATGTCCAGTAACTTTGAAAACACATTGTCATCAACGGCCTTTTTTCGAGATAATAATGGCGGACTGACTTCATCCCCCACAGCAAGAACCACTGCACGTATAGTTTCCCCTATTGCCACAGCGCCTTCTACGTTAGATAACTTGATATCTGACCATTCAGCAATACGAATCTCACCTTCGGTCTTACCACCAAAAGCAATCCAAATTTTGTCATGTTCAATTTTTGTAACGTTCCCTACCACTACATCGCCTGTACTTACAATTAAATCATTCATCTCGTTTTGAAAATTTGCTTCTGTCATGCTCAGTCTCCTCCTTAGCCTCATGCAAATATGGCTGGAGCCATCGCAAGCTCCAAAAAAACCATAGAACAACAGGTATGTATAATGGAATTGCCACTATTTCCGACAAAACATGTAACCGGTATAATGATCCGATCAGAAATGCGGGAATGACAACTGCTAATGCACCCCACCGGAATTGGTTTACAAATTTTGCTCCTGCTTCATTATCCTTGGCAAAACGCATGCTTCTGATACGATTTCCAAACAACCAGACTCCAGCCATAATGAATAGTACAACAATAACAATCTCAATGACCTGCTGAAACAGTTTGGCTCTCCTCCATCAGTTCACGCATTTTCGTCCATATTATGTTGACTGCATTATCCGTACCTACACGCTTTCCTGGTTCGGACAATGATTCTTGGGGTACATAAAATGGTTTGCCAAATTTTATTGTAACAGATCGGAACAATTTATACTTCCCCTGAATGTACACTGGAATGATCGGCACCCCTGTTTTCATCGCGATCAGTCCAATCCCACGCTCAATTTTCACTAAATTCCCGCCTGTTTTACGTGTTCCTTCGGGAAATATCAAAAGAATATTCCCTGATTTTAATGTATCAATCGCTTTTCGTATCGCTTGTCGATCGCTAGACCCTCGTTTGACAGGATAGGCTAACATCCAATAGAAAATAGCACTCATGATCTTGCCTTTATGCAACTCTTCTTTCGCCAAAAAGTGAACAATTCGTGGAGATACAGCAGCAACGGTAGGCGGATCAAAGAATGATCCGTGGTTAGATGCGAATATGGTTCCCCCATGCTTCGGGATATTTTCCATACCTTCCACTTTTACTAGAAAAAAAAACTTAACTATCAATTTTACTGTATTTTTTACCATACTATACGTAATAAAATGAATCCAGTTCAGTGAGCCCATGACGGTTTATTCTACCCCCTTATGCTCTTGGCGCACTTCACACAGTGCCACCACCATTGCACAAGACTCCTCTATACTTAACAGTGAAGTGTCCAATTGCACCGCATCTTCTGCCGGTCGAAGTGGAGATGCATGACGATTTCGATCTACAAAGTCCCTTTCTTCCAGCTCTTGCATTACTGTTGTCAAATCGACAGCAAACCCTTGTCGCTGTAATTCCGCAAAACGACGTTTTGCTCTGACAGCAATAGACGCGGTCAAAAAAACTTTAACATCTGCATTTGGCATAATACGCGTACCGATGTCTCGCCCATCCATAACTACACCTAGCGTGCCTTTAGTGAAAGCAGTTTGAATCACCAACAACTTCTCACGCACTAAAGGAAAGGTGGCCACTTGAGACACATTGGCAGAAATCTCTGGTTCACGGATGGCGTGAGTAATCTCCACCCCGCGAACGATCACTTTTTGTGATGGTTCATCAGGAATAAACAAAATTTCTAATCCTTGCGCAAGTTCAGCTAATGCGTGTTCGTTGTCAAGTGGTATACCTAAGCGTATGGCTTGCCAAGTAAGGCTGCGGTAAATGGCCCCCGTATCAACATATGGCACACCAATCCGCCGTGCTACATTTTTAGCAACGGTACTCTTGCCCGCACCTGCAGGCCCATCGATTGCTACCTGTATGATCAAATAAAATCTTATCCCCTTTTCAAAACAAGACCAAGTTTAAGACCCGACGCCCTTATTCTTAAGTTCAATCTGCCGTTGAAACACAAATCGTATCACCCGTTGCTCAAAAGCACGTGTGATATCTTCATATTGCACGGAAATAATACTGACGTTCGTCTCGGTTGATTCACGTATGCGTACAACGTTCCCTTTTGCGCTGATAGGAGTCGTGTTGCGCGGTTCATTTGGTAAATGATACTTTACTGTGACCGCGTCACCAGCCTGAATCGAACAATGGGTATTCGCATAAAAGGAAAGTCCGCCACCACTAATATCCCATGTGTAACCTTCCCCAGTCTTGATTTCCACTGGCTTTTGTGTCCGTGATAAATACAGAAAAGACAATTCTGTTCTGACAGGCACACGAACAAATTCCCTTCTTTGAATCTTGTCAATATCTTTTACTAAAGGTACTTTTATTGACATAGCTGGCAAATTATCCATTGTAAACTTACTATCCACCACATGTGTTGTAAAAGAATATACTGCGCCGTCATTTAATTGATAACTTATAAAAATGCTATCATTAGGATTAAATAACAAAACATGCCCACCAAATTCAGTGAATGGTAGATCAAGAACAATCAATTCTTTCGTAATATCTAGCACACGTGAACGACCTTTTTTCGGATCTTTGTTACTGCGTTCTACGTCAACACGTACGCCAATGGTTGGTAACACTATATCCCCCCCATTCCCGCCTTAAATTATAACACGACTTATGAGAATATTAAAAAAAGGCAGCGTAATTTCCTCAGTACATATAGTAAATTCCGCCGCCTCACCATTAAATCATTTCATCTTTAGTCAGCTTTTCAATTTGCAGTTGTGCACCACTTCTCGCATCAACAATCACCTGAAATGTATTGTCTGACGTTCTACCTAAAATAGAATAAACTAAAAGCGGAAATTTTGCAGCATCAAAAACGACCGCCAAATGCTCACTCTCTACTTTAAAACTGTTACTTAAATCCTGCAGCGCCTGTTGAGACGTTATTTTCGGTTGCAAGGACATTGAAGGCAATTTATTCTCAAAGTACGCACTAGCATCGTAATCTGTCACTTCGCCATTCACGGGATGTACCTTAAGTAATATGACTTGAGGCTCTATTGCCACCCCTTGACGAACAGGAGAAAATGCAAACGAGAATCCATTGTGGCTCTCATAACTTCTCAAAAGCGCCACCGTATCAAATCCGTGTTGATGCAAGAAAGTAGTCGCGGTTTGCTGTGCTGTTAGCAAATTTCTTTTTGTTGGATGATTATCCGTACTTTGATTTAATAATACTCGTGACGCAAAAACCACGTGCCCCTGATGCAAACTGATGGCTAATCGGTCTGTTTCCCTGGATCCATTTAAAAGTGTAACAAGGTACCCTTGATAAACAAATCCTGATCCGAGATTCTGAACACGAAATGACATGACACCATTATAGCCCATAAAACGTTTAGCGATAAGTACTGCCTCGTTTGAATTGATGACTTGCCCGCTATTTAAGAGGCTCGCAGTTTTTGCATCTGCTACTTGCAATGGATCCATATGCATATGCTGGTTTTCTGCAAGCATCTGCTTTGCATCACCGTCCATCCCGTCAAATTGTTTTTGCAATGTGGTATCTGACGCTTGCGCTACCACTGCTGCAGTCATCTTGTAGGTATTCATTTTGCTCAACAAGTTCTTTTGCGTATTCACTGTGTCTTTTTCTAATGAGGTCATCTGTTTATAAATTTGTCCTATTCGCTGTCGCTCGGTAGCAGAAAATGTGTTCCCGTATAAATGCGACAAATGCAATTGTTCGAGGTAAGCAGAAGTATGTGTGAAATAGCCCATCAACTCACCTTTGCGCGTCAAATTCGCAGGTAAGCTTTCCAGATTCGCTATTGCCGATGAGGTTTGTCTAACTGCTGCTGACAATTCTCTTTCGATCATTTGTGGGGAACTAGTCACCATCACTTTTGCCAACGAATCTTGCAATTGATCAACATGCGATGTCATGCGGTGATAACTGCCTTGATATTGATTTTCCGCCAACTGTACTGCCGCCATGCGGTTTTGATGCTCGTTAAATCCATATAGCCCCAAACCGATAACTCCCATTGCTAATGTCGGAATCCACCACATCGGCCAATTCCTTTCCATGTTAACACCCCCCATTATTTTGCAAAAACATGATTGCCAATCCGAAGTAAAATCGGTTGTCCCCATACCCACGACGATGTGGCTGTTGCTGGATTCCAGTAATAAAGCGCTCCGTGTGAGGGATCCCAACCGTGAATAGCGTCTAATACGGCAGTCTTGCTTGTTTGGTCTGCCCCTACCCAAGCTTGTCCATTAGAAATAGAGGTAAAAGCACCTGGCTGAAAAATAATTCCAGAAATAGAGTGCGGAAATTTACTATTGTGATAACGATTCAAAATTACCGCGGCAACGGCCACCTCGCCTTCAAATGGTTGATTTCGAGCTTCTCCATAAACCACGTGAGAAATTAAGTTGATATCATTTGAAGAAAAACCACCAAAATCAGTCGATGCTGCAGGTGCCGCCGTAGAAACCACTGGATTCTTGACAACAACGGCAGAATGATACGATCGGGAGGTTGCCTTTTGAAGTGCTGTCATGGTAAGCGGACCAACGATACCATCACTTTGCAAGCCGAACGCATGCTGAAAATCTTTAACGGACCAATACGTTTGCCACGAAAAAAAACCAGTAGGCTGACCTTTAAAATAACCAATGTAAGCCAACTTTGATTGGATGTCCCGAACCGCGCTGCCACTACTGCCAAAACTGTAAAGTGTAAAACCCGACTGATATGTCTGCGCATGAGCCAACGGAAATGAAACACTGCTTAGCAAGCTCAATGTTAAGATCATGAAGTTTGTCTTCCACCACTTGCTCACTTTTTCCACCTCTTTTTTATCCATTTTGTTATTCATTAGTGTTTACTGCAGTTCCATTTTTATTTAAGAATGTGAAATGGGACAAAAAAAAGATGACCATCGGCCATCTCGAAATGTAGATATTATTACTCATTCATTATTCTAACACTTGGACGTCGAATTCCTGTTCATTGTCACATAAACACTTGCGAAATCCAGTCTCCACTCGACCTTTGACATCCTTAATGCCTCTTAAAATAAACACTTCGCCGCATTTTCGACAGCGGATATGAATTTTCACTCTACCGCTAGGTGACTCAACTTCTCTCTTTGCTTCTAAAATGGTCATTGAATCAGTGTACATGCCAAAAACCTCCCACGCCGAAGTGCCCCGAAACTACACCCAACCGCGCAATTCTACGGCCTCAGCCATCCTCTTGATGCCTACCATATATGCCGCCAAGCGCAT